>WFOS01000049.1 GCA_015487975.1 Ardenticatena sp. | reverse complement strand
TGTCTGGACGGCTGCGCTTGCCATGTTGATTGGCAACGTCGTCATTTACCTTTTTGGGTTGCCCTGGCTGGCTCGATTCGTCGGCAGCGAGAACGTGTGGACGATGGGCTTGTTGCCCTTCATTCCCGGCGACCTGTTCAAGCTGGTGTTGGCGGCGTTGGCGTTGCCGTCTGGCTGGAAGCTCTTGGGGCTGACGACCGAATCATGAACATTCCGCGCTTGATTGTGGCCGGTGCGCACAGCGGGGTTGGCAAAACCACGCTGGCCACCGGCCTTATGGCTGCGCTGACACGGCAGGGCCGGACTGTGCAGCCATTCAAAGTTGGGCCCGATTACATTGACCCCACCTACCACACCCTGGCGACGGGGCGCCCGTCACGCAATCTCGATACGTGGATGGTCTCTCCTGAACGGGTGGCAGCGTTGTTTGCGCGTGCCGTCGCTGATGCTGATGTTGCTATCATCGAAGGCGTGATGGGCTTGTTCGACGGCTATGGCTACGATGACGATCGGGGCAGCACAGCGGAAGTGGCGCGATTGTTGCATGCGCCTGTGGTGCTGGTGCTGGATGTCGCACGGGTTGCGCGAAGTGCGGCGGCTGTTGCGCATGGGTTTGCCACCTTCGCGCAGGATGTGCCACTGGTGGGGTTCATCCTCAACCGTGTTGGGAGCGCGGCGCATGGAGACGGGGTGCGCCGTGCAGTTGAACGTGCGACAGGGCTACCCGTGCTGGGGGTCGTGCCGCGTGAGGCGCGTGTGCAGGTGCCTTCACGCCATTTGGGGTTGGTGCCCACCGTGGAACCCGGTGCGTGGGCGGCGTTCGTCGAAGAAGCGGCAACGCTGGTGAAGCAAACATGCGACGTAGCAGCGCTAGTGCAGTTGGCGCGTGGTGCATCAGCCTTGCCATTCCCTGCGGATCTGCCGCAACCTGGCCCTTCTCCGTTTCGCCGGATTGGTGTGGCGCGCGATGAAGCGTTCAACTTCTACTATGAGGACAACCTCGATGTGTGGCGGGCTGCAGGTGTCGAGATTGTGCCATTCAGCCCTGTGCGCGACCACACATTGCCATCCAACGTGGAAGCATTGTACATAGGAGGTGGATTTCCCGAGCTCTATGCCGAATCCCTGGCAGAGAACGCTGCCATGCGTGCTGAGTTGCGGGCAGCACATGCCGCGAATGTGCCCATCTACGCTGAGTGTGGTGGATTCATGTATCTCATGAACGCCATCACCACACATGCGGGGCAACGTTTCCCCATGGTGGGGCTGGTGCCTGGCGAGGCCGTCATGCAGCAACGGCGTGTGCGGCTGGGGTACGTCGAAGTCGAACCGGCGGCACCACATTGGGTTGCGCGTGCAGGGGTGCGGCTGCGGGGGCATCTGTTCCATTGGAGCCGCTGGGAAGGCTACACGCCCACTCCTGAAAGCGCGGCATGGCTGGTGTTGCCACGCCGTGGTGGCGGTGTGCAGCCCGAAGGGTATCGGCACAGGCGGCTGGTGGCGTCGTATGTGCATGTGCATTGGGGGGGCACCTGGTGGGGCGACTCGTCATGCCCGAGCGCCAAAAGGTGATTGACAAACCCACCCCCATTTTGATAATAGTTGCCGCAACCAACCGAAAGAATCACAAAGAGGTGAAGTATGAACGTGCAAGGCCGCACTCTCCTCATCACCGGTGGCGCATCTGGATTGGGGGCCGCCACTGCCCGGCGTTTCGTGCAGGAAGGCGCAAACGTCGTTCTGCTCGATATGAACACAGCCGCAGGCGAAGCCACCGCCACTGAACTGGGTGAGCGTGCTCGTTTCGTCCAAACTGATGTCACCAGTGAAGCCGATGTGCAGGCTGCCATTGCGCTGGCCAAAGAGGCATTTGGCGGCGTGCATGGACTGGTCAATTGCGCCGGTATTGCCATTGCCGAGCGTGTGCTGGGGCGTGGGAACCGTATTCACGATTTGGAACGCTTTGCCAAAGTGGTGGCCGTCAACCTGACTGGCACATTCAACTGCATTCGCCTCGCTGCGGCGGCCATGGCTGAAAACGACCCCAACGAAGATGGCGAGCGTGGTGTCATCGTCAATACAGCATCGGTGGCCGCGTTCGATGGACAAATTGGGCAAGCTGCCTATTCGGCATCGAAAGGTGGCGTGGTGGGGATGACGTTGCCCATTGCCCGTGACCTGGCACAGTACGGTATCCGTGTCATGACGATTGCTCCGGGCATTATGGATACGCCCATGTTGGCCGGATTGCCTGAAAAAGCGCGCCTTTCGCTTGCTCAACAAGTGCCATTCCCGCAACGGTTGGGGAAACCGGAAGAGTATGCCGCACTGGTGCTGCATATTTTCCAAAACGCCTATCTCAATGGCGAGGTCATTCGCTTGGATGGTGCCATTCGCATGGCACCCCGCTGATTGTGTTGACCTGCACGAAAAAGCGCCCCCAAGCCGGGGGCGCTTTGTGTTGCCACGAACAGGCAAAAGCATCAGTTTTGGGAAAATCGAGCAGGGTTTTTGGGCGGCTCCGGCTGCATTGCGTCTGATGGCGGCAATATGCCTTCACCACGTCGGTAGATGCGCACGGTTTCCCGGTTGCGCCAGCCTTCCGGAAGGCCAATTGGGTAGCCATACATTTTCGCGGCATCACCCGTGAGGCGAATCAATGGAATGAGTGCGGCTGCCGCCGCGAGGCGCTTCCATCCCAGTTCGTGGCGCATGCGCCAGAGCCGCTTGTAGGGTGTGTAGAACATGACGGTTGCTCCAAGCGCCAGCCCGCCAAACCCAAGCGTGGCATTGCGCTTTACGCCAATGCCCCCCAACAAAGGTGCCAGGATGCCATACGTGCCATAGCGAATGAGGTGGCGAAGTGGCCAGAGCAACCCTTGCCCGTCGCCATACGCATAGTTGCGATATTGGCGAGCAAAGGCGGCCAGGGATGGCCGTGGCCGAAACCAGACAATCGCGTCCGGCTCGTACACGATATGAAACCCGCGTGCCATCACTGCCAAATCGAACAACACGTCTTCCGAATAGTCTGCCCATTCCGGATACCCGCCAACCGCTTCCCAAACGTAACGCCGAAAGGCCACGCTTCGGCTGCTGGGCATGAAGCGCCCGCGTCCCATCTCTTCCCGTGCGGGCAATGTGGCCGCAGCCAGAGCGTACTCGAACGTTGTTTGGGGGTCGGGAAGAAAGAAGCCACTCACAAAATCAGCCGATTCGGGTGGCTCGAAATGGCGTGTTAGCCGTGCCAACCATTCTGGATCAAGGCGGACACCGGCGTCGGTCGCGGCAATGATGTCATGTGCTGCTTCGGCGATGGCACGGTTGCGTCCGCGGCTGATGTTCGCACCTGGTTCGACGAAGAGTCGCACCGGCAATCCCAAAGCGTTGCTCAGGCGGTCGATGATGCGCACTGTTTCGTCGGTTGAGCCACCATCCACAATGACAATGTCGTCTGGTGGTCGGGTTTGTGCCGCGATGGAATGGAGCAAAGGGGCTATCGAGTCGCCTTCATTCAAAACGGTGAGGATCAGGCTCACAGGTTCACTCATCGTGCCGACAACTCCTCATCGAGCTGGGAAAGTGCGACCGCCAACCGCGCCGCCATGGTGGCGTTGTTGCGCAGCAACGCTTCGTTGGCTCGCAGGGTTGCGCCCTCGCTTATACGCGCCAGCGCATCCAAAAGCGCGGGGGTTACGTCTGCACCGCGAATGTTGTGGGCTGCCAGTTCGGCATTTGCGGCTGCCAAAAAGCGGTTGAAGGCCGCTACGGGGACTTCATGCTCAGCAGGGACGGGCACCGTCACCAGAATGCCGCTTTCGCGCACGGTTCGATGGACACCCACAATGTGTGCTGCTTCTTCGGGTGTTTCCACACGCACATCCACAGGCAATTCCGTCAGGCGCGAAAAAAAGGCCGGGAACACATCGGTTTCCACGCCGACCACAGGAATGCCCCACGTTTCCAGCCATTCGCGCGTACGCCGCAAATCCAAAATGGACTTGGCGCCGCTGCACACAACAGCCACGGGGGTTTGTGCCAGCGCAGGCAAATCGCTGCTCACATCCCATGCTTCGCCATGATGCACGCCGCCAATACCGCCTGTGGTCATCACATCGATGCCCACTTTGGCCGCACACCAGATCGTGGCTGCCACGGTGGTTGCGCCAACACCTTGACGTGCCAGCACCAGGCTGAGATTCGAGAGGTTGACCTTCTCGACACCGGGAGCAGCGAGGCGTTCGAACTGTTCGTCAGAGAGTCCAACGTGGATGGTGCCATCGAAGAGCGCAATTGTCGCTGGTACGGCACCAGCCGCACGGACATTGGCTTCCATTTCATGGGCAATCGTCAGGTTGGTGGGGGAGGGGAGGCCGTGGGCAATGACGGTGCTTTCCAGGGCGACTACGGGGCGCTCGTTGGCCAGGGCTTCACGCACTTCATCAGCGATCACAAACATGGCTCTCCTCATCCTCATACAACCAGGTGGTCGTACAGTTGTTCAAGCGACAAATCGGGGGTAACCGTTTCGGTGCTTCTCATGGTCAATGCCGCAGCACTTGCCCCCAGGCGTACTGCTTCGTCCACCGGAAAGTCGTTCAGCAATCCGAAGACCAGACCGGCTGTGAAGGCATCACCCACACCGGTAATGTCAACCACATCGACCCCCAGTGCAGGCACACGCCCCGACTCGCGTCGTGTGGCGTACACCAACCCATCGCCCCCTAGCGTCACAACCACCATGCGCACCCCACGTGCCACCAGTTCGCGTGCGGCGGCCAACGCTTCATCGTCATTGTGGATGGGATGCCCGCAGAGCACTTCGGCTTCGGCCACGTTTGGCGTGAGAATCCAAATATCGCGTAGGTGGGGAAGCAGACGAGGCGCCAGAATCGTGGATGTAGGGTCAGCACAGAGCATGATGTTGTGCCGGCGACAGAGTTCGGCAATCACCTGCAATGTTGGCGGAGGCAAATTGGCATCGACGATCACGGCACGTGCATTGCGGAACCACACACGCCGTTCCTGAATGTACGCGGGCGAAAGGAGGTAGAGCACGCCCATGTCGTCGATGCTCCATTCCGGCTCACCGCGGTTGTTCAACACCGCCAGGTAGGCAGCGGTACGAAACTCGGGTGAAACCAGCACCTGGCTCACATCGACACCGGCTTGTGCCGTGCGTTCGACCAGATGGGGCCCAAAATCGTGTGCACCTACGGCTGAAAAAAGTGCCACACTCATTTCCAATCGCGCCAGATTTTCGGCAATGTTACGTGCCGTTCCGCCCACCTGCACACGAATCACACCCGGCACAGGGCTTCCCGTTTCCGGTTGGGTGTGAATGCGTGTTTTGATGTCGAACGCCGACGCCCCAATCACCAGCACATCATGCGTGCTTGCAGGCATGCGACACCCTCTTGTTTCATCGAATTGTGTGGTTTCCAAACACACGCAGGCGCGTGTGATGTTCCTGCAACCAAAGAAGGCGTGTGTGTCCCCTTCGTGCGGCTGAACACAGACAGGTGGGCTTGGTCAGCGAGCGCAATTTGGTTTCTGGCACATGTTTGGGAAACAGATGCGTGGTGTATTTCAATCATGTTGTGCTCTATCATACCCGAAGATGTGCCGGTGTACAACTCTGCGCCGGAGGTGTGTGTGCTGCAAGCGTGCCGACCAGTGTTGCCATAGCGTTTGGCTGCTCACCCACCAAAAGCCCACGGTGTAAAGGACGAAAAATGGCAGAGCACCCCAGCGCCCTTGCCACCATGCCAGCAAGGTGGTCGCAAGGGCGTAGCATCCGCACAACCATTCGAAAAGCGTGCTCTTGTCCGGAGCAATCGTGTACGCAAATGTGGAGATCCGATGCTGCCTATCAGCGCCAGTTTTGGGCGTGCGCTCGAACACGCCCCCTTGTTGCCATATGCCTTCCCATATGGCGCGTGTATTGTTCCAAGCCATTCCCAGGCCAAGCGCCATGAGCAGTGGTAGCCACAGCAGACGGCGTTTCCAGGTGTGTGGATAGCCATCGTATTGCGCCACAGCATAGAGCAACGGGGCGCTCATTCCCAATACACTCAACCAGATGGGGGGCATCCCGGCAGGCACCGGCCAGCCCGCCAGCATCAACGGCAGCGAAAGCAGCAACAGGAACAGCATCGCCGGGTGGACGGAATAGCCAGTCAGGTGGAGTGTGGCGGCGAGTTTGACACGCAGTGGTTGGGGCGCACGCCAGAGCGTGGGGAGAATGAGCCGCGCCACTTGGATCGAGCCCTTGGCCCAGCGAAATTGCTGGCGTTTGAAAGCCGCCATCTGGAGGGGGATTTCTGCGCGTGCAACGATCGAAGGACAATAGCGCAGGCGCCATCCGTGGAGTTGCGCACGGTAGGACAAATCCAGGTCTTCGGAAAGCGTCGCAGCCCGCCACCCCCCCGACGTTTCGATGCACGCCCGCCGCCAAATCCCTGCTGTCCCGTTGAAGTTGAGGAACAGCCCATGTGCGTCGCGTGCCACTTGTTCGACAAAAAAGTGCCCGTCCAATGCCACGGCTTGCGCACGTGTCAGCGGCGAAAGCGTGTCGTTGAGGTGTCCCCAGCGGGTTTGGACCAGTCCAATCTGCTCATCTTGCAAAAGCAACAAGAGCGCGCGCCGCAGCCAATCAGGTTCGGGGACAAAATCGGCATCGAAGATGGCAATGTAGTCGCTCTGTGTGTGTTGCAAGCCGAATTGCAAAGCCCCAGCTTTGAAATACTCGCGCGTGGGGCGGCGTAGGTGTACCATGTTGACGCCATGAGCCCGCCAGAATGCAACACGCTGTGCCACAATCAGGCTTGTTTCGTCGGTCGAATCATCCAATACCTGGATTTCCAGTCGATCGCGAGGGTAGTCGAGCTGTGCCACGGCATCCAGGAGACGTGCCGCCACAGTGCGCTCGTTGTAAAGTGGAATCTGGACGGTCACGCGGGGCCAGGCTGCTGGTGGGAGTACTGCTTCTTTTCCTTCTTCTCGCCGCGCCCGTCGGGAAAGCAGCGTCAAAATCAGCGCATGCGCCCCGTAGATCGCGAGCCATGTTGCTATGCCGATGTAGAGCCATGCAAGCAGAGACGTGAGTGTTGCCATAGAAAAACGCCATTCCCATTTGTGTCATATGGAACAAACGGCGCGGATTGTAGCACGCCATATTCATGCGGCAAACACTGTTCAGAGCGGAGCGTGAAGGGAGACAGAGCGATTTGACAAAACATCGAAAACGCATATACTCGCCCGCCAAATGAAGGTTGGTGACTTTCGCGGTGGGGGTACACCCGGTTCCATCCCGAACCCGGCAGTTAAGCCCACCAGCGCCGATGGTACTGCGCGGGCAGCCGCGTGGGAGAGTAGGTCGTCGCCAACCTTCTTTTCGTTTTCTACGCGCAGCACGACACCCGTCGTGCTTTTTTTTGTTCATGATGGGAATGCCCACTGATGCTTCACTATCTCTTGCAGAGGAGGTTGTATGAGCAAACTGACACACTTGGATGAAGAAGGCCGCGCCCGCATGGTTGATGTGGGCGGGAAAGATGACACCGAACGTGTTGCCATTGCCCGAGGCCGCATTCTCATGGCGCCCGCCACGTTGCAGTTGATTCGCGCCGGGCAGGTGGAAAAAGGGGATGTCATTGCAGTGGCGAATGTGGCCGGTATCATGGCCGCAAAACAAACGCATACCCTGATTCCGATGTGCCACCCACTTTTGTTGACACATGTGAGCCTTGCTTTTACCTTTTCGGATGAAGCCAGTGACCCCGCCTTCATTGACATTCAGGCAACGGTGAAAACACGTGGCAAAACGGGCGTCGAGATGGAAGCGCTGACGGCAGTTTCCGTTGCCGCTTTGACAATTTACGATATGGCCAAAGCCGTAGACCGCGCCATGCGCATTGGCGATATTCGCCTGGTGCGTAAAAGTGGTGGTAAAAGCGGAGATATTCTCCTCGAATAAGCGCTCTTGTGACAAGGTTGAATTGCCGCGAATGTGCCTTCACAGTAAGATGAGATGACCGCAATCGAGAAAGAATCGCTATGAGCAGAGTGCTATGTCACGTAAACTGTCATATGAGCATATCGACAAACTGATCGATGAATGCGCTCGCCAGAGCAATCGTTTCTTCACAGATGGTGTGAGCGAAGACGAATCTTGTTTCGAGCTGTTTCGGCGGGCGATTGTCCATCGTAATCAGGTCGCGTGGGAGGCGATTTACAATCAGTATCATAAACTCGTTCGGTATTGGATTCAGCATTGTAGTAGTGCCTACTTCACACACGAAGACGATATTCAAAGCCTCGTCAACGCTACATTCGCCAAATTCTGGCACTCCATTCCCCCGGAAAAGTTCGATAACTTTAAATCCCTGCGTGCCTTGCTCGGCTACCTGAAATTATGTGCTGGGAGTGCGACAACTGACCGCATTCGTCGGCAAAAATACCAAACATTGCTGACGGATTTGGAAGAAGTTCGCACGCTTCCCTCGGATGACGATATTGAGCAATCTTCTTTGGATAAAGCAGCGCGAGAACAGTTTTGGGCGTACATTCAGACACAACTCAAAGATGAGGATGAATGGTTTGTCATTTACCATACCTTTGTTTTAGGATGGAAACCGCGTGATATTCAAAAAGAGTTTCCGCAACGTTTTCCCGATGTGAAGGATGTATATCGCGTGAAACGGAATGTGTTGGATCGGCTGCGGCGTTCCGAGGGTATGCGTAGATGGATGGAATGAACTAACAAAAGTTTTAAGATCTCGGCGCACGAAAGTTTTTGTTAGCCACGTTCAGTATTGCAGAGTATACGGGAAGACCGAAGATACTCGCCATAGAACGTAGAAGGAGTTTTATATGACTTGCTCGTTTCTCGACACACTCAGCGATGTGATCTTCGACCGTCTCACGTCTGGAGAGATACCAGATGATGTGCGCCACCACATCCAGCAGTGTGAAACCTGTCGTCAAGAGGTAGAGGCGTTGCGCTCTTTCACGGCACTGGCCGCACGTTACCTCTATCGTGTGACATGCCCTTCCCCCGATACGCTGGCACTTTTTGCCCATATGCCCACCCAATTTTCTGAGGAAGAACAAACACGTATTCGTGAACACCTTGAAACATGTGTGGAATGTCATTCTGAATATGAAATGCTGGTCGAGATGATGGGACTTCCACTGACATTGCCCCCAGCCGTCAGCATTGGCGAGACATTGCGCACGATTGTTGCCCGATTGCGTCCGCCTTCGGCATCACACAACACCAGCACAGCCCCTATGGCGCTCCGCGGAGCGACGTTGTTGCCCGAGGGACTTGTGTATGAAACCGAGGATGTGTTGATTGTGCTTGACCTGGAACGTGAATCGGTGGCTACGTTTTCACTGAGTGGCTTTTTGTCGTCCAAGGATGGCAACGAGGTGGCCTTCGAGGGGGTGAAAGTCCATCTGCGTAAGAACGGAAGTGTTTTGCAAACAGCTGTGGTAGACGAATTCGACACATTCGTCTTTTCCAATGTGCCACCGGGCACATACCATCTCGAAATCGACTGTGCGGATGCACGTATCTTGATCGAAACCGTCGAGGTGGCATAGCCTCGACTGATGCCAAGAACCCCGCCGATCGGCGGGGTTTTTTTGCGGGGCGACATTCCCTTCAAATGGCACACGTTGAGATATTTGGTGGAAATTCGTCCTGCTCATCCACCAAAAACGTCCAAAGATGCGTTTAGAGAGTTGAGACCGGTACAACCAAACACCAGCCGTTCCCCCCTCCTCGACGGTTGCCGCTCTGCTCCCCCCAGGGCGGCAACGTTTTTTTATGCGCTGTTTTCATTACCGCAACGGTTCTCCCACAGCTTCGACAACGACTGTTGTGATGGGGCTTGCATGCCCAAAAATGTCGAACGCACGCACATCGAATCGCACTGTTCCAGCAACAGGCGGAACCCAATAGGCGATGCCTTCGAACGTGGTGTTGGGAGTGGGCGGAGTCAGGACGGCAAACAACTCACGGTTCGCGTAGAACTCAATGCGGTCAAGTGGATGTGTGGCGTGGACGCGAACCTGGATGCCTGCTGCGCGTCCGGTGGGAATGCGCGTACCGTTGACAGGGGCCATGACCTCGACCACTGGTGCTGGTGGTGTTCCACAGGCCACCAGTACGAGCATGGCAAGCCCAAGAAGCCAACGGTGCAGTGGACCAGCCATCAAGGTCATCAATAAAGGTCGTCAATCAGGGCATCAAGATCGCTAGCATCCATGGAAGGCCCACGTGTGCTCCCCCGCACTTCGTTGTAGAACGTGTCGTCGTAGCGGCGTGTACGTAATTGCACAGGCATAGGCATGGCATGCCCAAACACCACCACTTGCTGGCGTGTGTCCAACGTGGTGAGCATGCTGCGCACTGTTGCACGGTCGGCCACACCAGTAAGCACAGCATCGAGGTCGCGTTGGTCATTGAGGCGACCAGAAATACGTGTTCCCAACTGTGAGAGAATTTCATCGTCGATGCCGCTGGGGCGTTGGTCGACAATGAGCAAGGTAACGAAGTATTTGCGCATTTCACGCGCAATGGTGCCGAAGATGGTTTGGTGCGCCATTTCGGGGCCGAGGAATTTGTGGGCTTCTTCGACAACGATCACCAATGGCTTGGGTTTGTCGCTTTCTTGCCGAGTGAGCAGGAACTTCTCCACCTGCTCTTCGTAGCGATTGCGGATACGGCGAGTGATGATATTTGCCACGAGCAAATAGTCGAGCAGGCTGTTGTATTGCCCGAATTGGACGATAACGTGGCGGCCTCCTGCGATATGGCTCAAAATCTGGTCGATGGCATTGTAGTCGGTGTTCTCGAGGATGTATTGTTTATTGCGCAGACGTGTAAGTTTGCGGTGCAACGCCTGCAACGAACCAGCATGCCCGCCAACCTCATCCGCAAAGGATTTCACCTCTTCGGCGTCCATGGCAAGGAAGGCGCTGACCCATCCATCCCCAAAAGCGCGTTCCAGTTGGGCGATGTTGGTTTCGGTGGTGCCTTTGGGCAAGCCCAACTCATCTTGTAGGAGCAGAATGTCGCCGCTTTGGATGTGGTTCAGACCGATGAGGATATGCCCATCCACATTCGTCGTTTTGCTTTCATCCAGAGAATAGACAGCCACCCGACTGCTGCCGAAGAGATCTCGCAGCCCTTTGACCCATTCGCCACTTTCGGATTGCTGGCTGGTGGCATATTCTCCGTGCATATCGAACACCAGCGAGACCGCCACATCTTTCCAGATGATGCCGCTCAGCAGAAGACGAGTGAGGAAACTTTTTCCTGTACCGGTACTCCCAAAAACGCCTGTTGAGCGCTCAACCAGGCGGCGCAGGTCAATGCAGACGTCAATCTCCATGGTGAGGGGCTTCCCCAATGCGAAAAAGGGGTGGGCAGGGTCGTCACGCTCTTCACCAAACACCAGTACAAAATCTTCTGGACGGGCTTCGACCATGTGCGCAAAGTGCATGGGAATCGTTTTCACCGGGCGCGGTGGCTGTCCTTCATCCACCACAATCACGTTGTCGGGCAGGCGTTCGATCATCAGCGCCGGCTTGATTTCAGCAATGGCATAGCCCGCCGTCCCGCGAATGATGCGCTGAGCAAAGGGCGAAAGCTGGCGTGGCGGCACCACCATCAGGCGATTGTCGCTGGCGTGTAATCGTACGTTTTGGACGGTTCCAAAATAGCGGTAACGATCCCCTTCGAGCACACAGAAACTCCCAATGGGCACATCTTCGGTGTTGACATGAGGTTCCAGACGTACTTCCAGCCCATCGAGAAAGGTGCCACCAGTGACACTTCCAAGCACTTTGCGGTTCATTGCAAACTCCTTGCCGAACGATTTGGGGTGGTCTGTATGATACGCGAACCTTGCGACAAATCAATGCGCACAATCGCAGAAACTGTAATATTGATCGTAATGTTGGCCTGATAGACTTCACTTTGCCTCCGAGAAACACGGTTGGTTGGGGGGGATGGTGCACCGGAGATGCGAGCCCGCCCGGTGCATCACAAAAAGGTCACCGCGCAAGCGGTGGCCTTTTTGTTTGTACAGAAAAAGGCGCAGTTTGGTGCTTCTGCTCTCTCTGCGTACACTTTCAAGCGCACACGAAGAATCGAAGACACCGTGCACCACTGCTGGGGGTGTCGCGTACAGCGGCTGAGACTCGCCTGAGGCGAGAACCCCTTGAACCTGATCCGGGTCATGCCGGCGGAGGGAAGCAGGGTGCCAAAGGGTTCACCCGGCGGCATCAGGCTTCCGGGTGTTTTTGTTGTCGAAACAAGTCTACGTGTGCACAACGATACGGTATGGAGACGAGGAGGAGCAAGATGCGGACGAAATGGTTGTGGCTGTGGAGTTTGGTGTTGGTCCTCGCACTGGCTGTTACGGCGTGCGGTGGTGAAGAACGTACGCAACCGACGGAATCGGCGACGCAAGAAGAAGCCGCTGGTGAAACGCAGACCAATGAGCCTCGTGTTGTGCGTTTGCTCTCGCACGACAGTTTCAGCATCAGTGAGGAAGTGGTGGCTGCATTCGAAGCCGAGCATAATGCCACCATCGAGTTTGTGAAGGGGGGCGATACCGGCACGATGCTCAACCAAGCCATTTTGAGCAAAGAGAACCCTCTGGCGGATGTAATTTTTGGGGTAGACAATACCTTCCTGAGCCGGGCGTTGGATGCCGATATGACCGAGCCATATGTGCCGGCGGGGCTGGAACAGGTGCCTGACGACCTCAAACTCGACCCCCAGAATCGCTTGGTGCCGATTGACTGGGGCGATGTCTGCTTGAACATTGACAAGGAATACTTTGCTGCCAACAACTTGCCCAAGCCGCGCTCTCTGCGTGATCTGACCAAGCCCGAGTACAAAGGTTTGACGGTGGTGGAAAACCCTGCCACGTCGTCGCCGGGGTTGGCCTTCATGCTGACCACGATTGGCGCTTTTGGTACGGAAGGTGACGACACCTGGGAAGATTTCTGGCGCGAGATGCGTGCGAATGATGTGCTGGTTACAGATGGTTGGGAAGATGCCTACTATGGGCAGTTTAGCGGTGGCAGTGGTGAAGGGACACGCCCCATCGTTGTCAGTTATGCCACAAGCCCTGTGGCCGAAGTCTATTTTGCTGACCCACAACCCGAAGAAGCACCGACCGAAGCCATCGTTGCCGACAATACCTGCTTCCGCCAGATCGAGTTTGCAGGCTTGCTGAAAAACGCCGCCAACCCCGATTTGGGGAAAGCCTTGCTCGATTTCATGCTTTCGCCCACCTTCCAGGAAGATATTCCGCTGCAAATGTTCGTCTTCCCGGCACGCCCGGATGTCGAGTTGCCTGAGGTTTTCGTGAAGCATGGTGTGGTGGCTGAAAAGCCTGCAGTGGTACCGCCTGAGGACATCGAGGCGCATCGTGAGGAATGGATTGAACGCTGGACCGAGATTGTCTTGCGCTAATCCGTATCAGGGAGAAAAAAACGGCACGGTGATGCAACCGTGCCGTTTTCTTTTGCCTTGGTGAATGGTTCAGACAATCAACGGCTCGCGGTATTCACCCCAGACTTCACGCAGCACGTCCATCATTTCTTGCAGAGTGGCGTATTCTTTCACCGCCTCGATGATGGGGTACATGAGGTTGACGTCGTCACGTTGGGCAGCCTGGCGCAATTCGGCAAGGCGTTGGCGCACAGCACGGTTGTCGCGTGTGCGGCGGACTTCGTTCAAGCGGCGTACCTGGCGTTCATAGCCGGCCTCGTCCATCTTCAAGATGGGGATTTCGACTTCTTCTGCCATCGTGTATTCATTGACCCCCACGATGATGCGCCGCTTGGTTTCGACTTCCCATTGGAATCGTGCTGAGGCTTCGGCAATTTCCCGCTGGAAGAAGCCCTGTTCGATAGCGGGCAGCACCCCGCCAATCTCTTCGATGCGATGGAAGTATTCGTAGGCTTGCCGCTCCACTTCGTTGGTCAGCGCCTCGACGAAGTACGAGCCACCGAGCGGGTCCACGGTGTTGGTCACGCCACTTTCGTGGGCAATGATTTGCTGTGTGCGGAGTGCGACCGTCACAGCGGCTTCGCTTGGGAGCGCTAGTGCTTCGTCCATGGAGTTGGTGTGCAGGCTTTGTGTGCCACCCAGCACAGCAGCCAGTGCCTGGATGGCCACCCGTGCCACATTGTTGAGGGGTTGTTGTGCTGTCAGGCTGACGCCCGAGGTTTGCGTGTGGAAGCGCATGAGCCACGAACGAGGGTTTTTAGCGCCAAAGGTTTCGCGCATTTCACGGGCCCAGATGCGACGGGCTGCGCGGAATTTGGCGATTTCCTCGAAAAAGTCGTTGTGTGCGTTGAAGAAGAAGGAGATGCGTGGGGCAAATTCGTCGATGTCGAGCCCTCGGTCGAGCGCCCAGCGCACGTACTCGAAGCCATCGCTCAGGGTGAAGGCCAGCTCCTGCACGGCGGTACTCCCGGCTTCGCGGATGTGGTAGCCGGAAACGGAGATGGGGTTCCATTTGGGCATTTCTTTGGCGCCAAATTCGATGGTATCGGTGACAAGGCGCATGGATGGTTCGGGGGGGAAGATGAATTCTTTTTGGGCGATGTATTCTTTGAGAATGTCATTCTGGATGGTCCCACCCAGCTTGTGGCGTGGAATACCCCGCTTTTCGGCCGCCACGATGTACATTGCCCAGATAATCGCCGCGGGGCTGTTGATGGTCATCGACGTGGTGATTTTATCCAGCGGCAGGCCATCCAGGAGAATTTCCATGTCGCGCAAGGAGCTGCATGCCACGCCACAGATGCCAAATTCTCCTTCGGCATGCGGGTCGTCGGTATCGTAGCCGTAGAGGGTGGGCAGGTCGAACGCAATCGAGAGCCCGGTTTGCCCCTGTTCCAGCAGGTATCTGAAGCGGGCGTTGGTTTCTTCGGCGCTTCCAAAACCAGCAAACATGCGCATCGTCCAGAGGCGGCCACGGTGCATGGTGGCGTGGATACCGCGGGTGAAGGGGTATTCACCAGGGAAGCCAAGCGATTGCTCATAGTCCATATCGGCGAGGTCGAGCGGGGTGTAGAGGCGTTTGATAGGCACGCCCGACATGGTGCTGAAATCAGGATAGCGTTCAGGAAAACGCGAGATGCTTTTTTGGACGGTCGTCTCTTCCCATTGTTGTTCGTGTTCGGTAAGATGATCGAGGGCTTCCGGGTTGAAAAGCTTCATAGCTCACTCCTTTGTGATGAATCATCTGTCAGATTTGCTTTGTTCGTGTGGCATCTTTTGGCGTCGAGGCGGCATTGTGTTGACGTAGAATGGCTTGACGTATCCAGCTTGTCAAAAAGTCGGCGGTTTGCAGCGTCAGGATCGGGATGTCGTGTCCTGTCCGGGGCAACAGACGCAACGTTTTGGGTTCGACAGCACGTTCGTAGAGTGCCAGTGCCGAATCGGGGGTGATGAGTGGGTCCCATTCGCCATGAATGAAGAGCACTGGCTCGCGGATGCGATGTACGACGTCGATGGGGGACACACTGAGGCGCAAGTGTCCAATACGTGTGCCACGCCCCACTTCGGCTGCAAGCCGCCCGATGCGCGTGCCGAATAAGAAGCGCAACCCTAGTGATGCGGTGCCACTGCGCATGTAGCGCACATGCCCCACCGCGCCAATCGTGGCAACGCCATCCACGCCGCCGAAGAGTGCAGCGTGAAGAAGCACAGCCGCGCCACCCATGCTACTGCCGACGGTGATGATGTGGCGGTAGCCCTGAGCACGGGCATACTGCACGATAGCCTCCACATCCAGCACCTCGAGTTCGCCAAAGGTGGCCTGACCACCGCTTTCACCATGTCCGCGAAAATCGAACGCAATAGCGTCGAACTGGGTGGCAATCTGTTCGACGAAGCGTGGTACTGCGCGATGGTGTTTGTTGCTCAGAAAGCCGTGTGCGTAGATGACGACGGTGGGAGTATGGCGATACAAATGCACCCCCGCAAGAGGAATACCGTCGCGGGTTGTGGTGCGAAACGGCTTGTGCGACGCCTGGTAGGCACGGTTGACGGAACGCAACACAATCTCTTTGCTTCGTCTGGCAAACT
The DNA here is from genome assembly GCA_015487975.1 of Ardenticatena sp. GTDB lineage: Bacteria > Chloroflexota > Anaerolineae > Ardenticatenales > Ardenticatenaceae > Ardenticatena. The sequence continues at coordinate 52,548 of WFOS01000049.1, read as the reverse complement.
GTTTGCCAATCATATGGGGCTCCTGGTGTATGGATACTCGGGCGTGGACTTCATTGTAAAGATATTGGGGCGAAAATTCAAGCAGACCTTGGCGTCGAAAGCGCTTCCGCCCATCTGGATGGGGCTGCAATGGCGCAAGTTGCAGCATGTATCGGGGTGTTCCCTGGCCCAAAACTTTGCGCGATTTCATGCCGATGCTATACTACGCGGGCTGTAAGACGAGAACAACGAGCCCCCGGCCTTGCGAGCGGGCCGACGGGTGTTAGGATGAGGAGGCTTTTCATGGCGCTCGATAAGGCACAGAAAGAAGCAATCATCAAGGAATTCCAGCGTTTCGAAGGGGATACGGGTTCGCCTGAAGTGCAAATCGCGCTGCTGACGGCTCGTATCAACTATTTGACCGAGCACCTCAAAGTGCACAAACACGACCACCACTCGCGTCGTGGGCTTCTGAAACTGGTAGGCCAGCGCCGCCGCTTGTTGCGCTACCTCCAGCAGAAGGATTACCAGCGCTACAAGGAAATCATCGAGCGGCTGGGCCTGCGCAAGTAAGGTGTGTCGGTTGGAGTGTGATGTGATGGCCTGAAAAGCGAGTAGATGGCAATCCCATCTGCTCGCTTTTTCGTTTGGCAACACTCGCTCTGGCCTTGGCGGGGGTAGGAATTGGAGAGAGCCTCGAAGGCTCTTCGCGGTTCTTTCCAGTACCTACCTCCAGGGCCAGGCGAGAAGAACAACAATCTGAAAGGTTCTGGAGGAGTTTTATGGACGTTCGAAAATTGGCACAAGCGCCTAAGACCTACACGACAACCCTTGGCGACAAGGAAATCATCATTCAGACGGGGTTGCTGGCCCCACAAGCCGATGGCGCCGTCACTGTGCGCATGGGGGATTCGATGGTGTTGGTGACCGCGGTTGCCTCGAAGGAACCGCGTCCCGGTATCACATTCTTCCCGCTCACGGTGGATTTCGAAGAACGCCTGTATGCCATCGGTCGTATTCCGGGGAGCTTTTTCCGCCGTGAAGGGCGCCCGAGCGAATCGGCGATTTTGTACAGCCGCCTGATCGACCGCTCGTTGCGTCCGCTCTTTCCCAAAGGGTTCCGCAACGATGTACAAATCATCGTTACGCCACTGAGCTATGACCAGGAACACCCGCTCGATACGTTGGGGGTCATTGGGGCGAGTGCAGCGTTGGCGATTAGCGGTATTCCGTTCGAGGGACCCATTGGACATGTGCGTATCGCCTTGGATGACGAAGGCAATTTCGTCGTCAACCCCACTGTTTCACAGTACGAAAACAGCCGCCTCGATTTGCGTGTCTCCGGGACGGCGGATGCCATCAACATGGTGGAATGCGCTTCGAATGAAGTCGATGAAGAAACCATGTTGCGAGCGCTGGAACTGGCACACCGTGCTTTCCAGCCCGTCATTGCCTTGCAAAATCGCATGAAAGCCGAGGTCGGCAAGCCCGAAATGGAGTACGATGTCTATAAGCCAGGCGACGAAATCGCGCAGCGCGTTCGCGAATGGCTGGGCGGACGCGTGGAAGAAATCATTGCGTCGGCTATGAGCAAGGAAGAACGGAACGATGCCCTGGCAGCATTGGGAGCAGAACTAGCAGCTTCTTTCTACAATGAAGAGACCGGCGAGTACGAATTCCCACTGGAAGATATCACAACCGTTTACGATGATGTGGTCAAGGAGACGGTACGCCGTCGCATTCTCGACGAAGGCATTCGCCCAGATGGCCGCAAGCCGCATGAAATTCGCCCGCTCTACGCGGCAGTGGGAATCAGCCCACGCTCGCATGGGTCGGGCTTGTTCCAACGTGGGGAAACGCAGGTGCTCAGCATTGCGACGTTAGGCACCATCGGTGAGGAGCAAATGCTCGACGACCTGGGTGTCATGGAGAGCAAGCGCTACATGCACCACTACAACTTCCCGCCTTTCAGCACCGGCGAAGCCCGTCCATTGCGTGGCCCGCGCCGTCGTGAGATTGGGCATGGCAATTTGGCCGAAAATGCGTTGCGCCCGATGGTCCCCGATGAGAAGAATTTCCCCTACACCATTCGTGTGGTGAGCGAAGTGCTTTCGTCGAATGGTTCGACCTCGATGGCGAGTGTCTGTGCGAGCACCCTTGCCCTCATGGATGCAGGCGTCCCCATCAAGAAGCCGGTTGCTGGGATTGCGATGGGGCTGATCAGCGACCCTGAAACCAGCCGTTTTGTGGTGCTGACCGACATTCAGGGTATGGAAGACCACCTCGGCGATATGGATTTCAAGGTCGCTGGGACACGCGACGGTATCAACGCCTTGCAGATGGATATCAAAATCAAGGGGCTGGATCTCGAACTGCTGCGCCAGGCGTTGGCACAGGCCCGTGAGGCACGCCTGGCCATTCTGGATGTCATGCTCGAAACCATCCCCGAACCGCGTGCCGAACTCTCGCCGTATGCACCGCGTATCTTCACCATGCACATTCCTGTGGAGAAAATTGGCGCTTTGATTGGCCCTGGTGGCAAACACGTGCGCAGCATTCAGGAAAAAACGGGCGTGAAAGTGGATATTGCCGAAGATGGGACGGTCTATCTGGCGGCGACCGATGGCGAAGCAGCCAAACACGCTGAAGATCTGGTGCGCTACTACACCGAAGATGTCGAAGTTGGGAAAATCTACACGGGCAAAGTGGTCCGCGTGACCGACTTTGGAGCGTTCGTGCAGCTCCGCCCCGGCCAGGAAGGGTTGGTGCATATTTCGCAACTGGCCGACCGCCGTGTGGACAAAGTGGAAGATGTGGTCAAGGTGGGTGATGAAATCATGGTCATGGTCATCAACATCGACCCCGAAGGCAAAATTCGCCTGTCGCGTCAGGCTGTGCTGGAAGGCTGGTCGCTCGAAGAAGCCCAGGCTGCCGACCGTGGCTCGCGCCGCCCAAGTAGTGATGGCCGCCGTGGTGGTGGCCGTGGACGTGATGGGGGCCGCCGTGGTGGTGGCCGTGGCAGACGCCACTAACCCCCACTCAACAAGACCCAACGACGGGCGAACTCAGCGAGTTCGCCCGTTTGCTTTTGTTGCGGGAGAGGTTTTTTTGCCAACCATTGTTTCGAGGAGGAAGACCAATGCAAGACGTTGCCCAATCGCTTGAACGCGCTGCCCAAACAACACGTACACGTATTCTCGTCACCGAACCACTCGCCGAATCAGGATTGGCGTTGCTGCGCGAAGAAGCCGAGGTGGAGACGCGCTACAAAATTCCCCACGAAGAGCTGTTGCGAATCATCCCCGACTATGATGCCCTCATTGTGCGGAGCGGCACCAAAGTGACGCGTGATGTGATCGAGGCAGGAGAGCGCTTGCGCGTGATTGGCCGTGCCGGTACAGGCGTGGACAATATCGACCTGCGTGCCGCCACCGAGCGCGGTATCATCGTCGTCAATGCGCCCACCGCCAATTGCATTGCCGCCGCCGAGCATGCCATTGCCCTCATGTTCGCTGTGGCGCGCAACATTCCCCAGGCACACCAGGCGATGCAGCGTGGCGAATGGGACCGTCATCGCTTCGTGGGAACGGCCGTGGTGGACAAGGTGATGGGCATTGTGGGATTTGGACGTGTGGGGGGCGAAGTGGCACGGCGGGCACGCGGGCTCGGTATGCGTGTGCTGGCATACGACCCCTACTTGCCGCGTGAGCGTGCCGAAGCGTTGGGGGTCGAACTCGTATCGCTGGAAGCGTTGCTGGCGACTGCCGATTTCGTTTCCCTGCATGTCCCTCTGGTCGAAAGTACGCGCCACCTCATCGACGCCGAACGGTTGGCCTCGATGAAACCAACGGCCTACCTCATCAACGTGGCACGTGGTGGCGTTGTGGATGAAGATGCGCTTGTGCAGGCGCTGGACGAAGGCCGCCTGGCGGGCGCAGCGCTGGATGTCTTCGCCGAAGAACCACCGCGCGATACCCGCCTTGCCACCCATCCCAAAATCGTGACCACACCACACCTGGGTGCCAGCACCACCGAAGCCCAAATTGGTGTGGCAACGGAAGTGGCGCGGGCCGTGCTCATGTCGTTGCGTGGGGACCTTGCCCCAACGACGGTGAATGCCCCCATGGTCGCACCTGAAACATTGCGCGAACTGCGCCCCTACGTGGACCTGGCGGAACGCCTGGCGCGCCTGGCAGTGCAGCTGGTGGCGCATGGTCCGAGCGAAGTGCGCATCGTCTATCGTGGAGCCTTCGACGATGATACACGCCTGTTGCGTGCTGCGGTGGTCAAAGGCTTGCTGGAACCCATTGGCGAATACCATGTCAATTTTGTCAATGCCGATTTGCTTGCGCAGCAGCGGGGTCTACGTATTGTGGAAGAGCGCCATACTGCCACTGATGGGTTGAGCGAAACGATCGAAGTGCGTCTGACCAATGGTGACGATCACAGTGTGCAGGGCGCTGTCCTGCGGGGGACGCCGCGTGTCATCCGCATTGGCGACTTCTGGATTGACTTGGAATTGCAGGGGTGCATGTTGCTCTGTCGCAATCAAGATCGCCCAGGCATGATTGGCAAAGTGGGGGCAATTCTGGGAGAAGCCGATGTGAATATCAGTTTTATGCAAGTGGGGCGCGACCAGCCGCGTGGGCAGGCGGTCATGGCTATTGGGTTAGATGAGGAACCGTCTGGCGAAGTGCTCGCAAAGATTCAAGCCATCGATGGTATCGAAGATGTGCGGCTTGTAGAAATTTGACCCAATCTGTGGTGCAGTTGTTCACGCCTGGCAGGTCTTGTGTAAAGGGCTTGCCGGGCTTTTTTCATTGGAAAAGCGGGACAGGCAAAAAGCGCAACAGGCGGTGGCGCTGGGTATAGTAGGCCAACTGCGCATCGAGCGAAGGTTCTGGGGGAAGGGTTTGCATCTCGTGGAGAATGGTTTGTGCCAGGTGGTCGGCACGGTCGAGTTGGCATTGAGCATCAGCGTCTGGATCGTCGGGAGTGTACCAGGGCACACTGCTTCGCAGGGGGGCGACGACGCCAATCAGATCAGGGAGCCACGGTTCGCGCCAGCTGACACTCAGGCAGAAGGTGACGGCGGTCGCATGCTCCTCGGCAACCATGCGAAGCGAACAGGCTTCGCGCCCCAGTGCCTGTACGAGTAGCACACGGTCGGTAGAAAGGGGATCAGTGCGTATGTTCCACCAGCGGCTCAGTGCCAGCGCCAGTGGCAGACTGGCAATGTCCACAGGCGTCACCGCATCGAATGTCAGTCCAAGCGCTTCACTGAGCACGATCAAACGACGCAGCGTGGTGGCAATGTCGCGGAAGGTGAACGCATGTGAGATGTAGGGGGGGATACGCACGCCATCATCTTCGGCAGTGCCGAGATAGGCCACGCCATCTTCGCGGTAGTAGTGGGCTTTCAGGTCGGTGTAATCGCGGGTGGAAAATTCAAGGTAGCGGCGTACACGTTGCAGCGCGTTGCGCGTCAGGTCGAATTCATCGGCGGATGTAGCGTAAAGGAGCGCGGTTTTCCAGACACGTTGCGCCACGTCGAAACGGTCTTGTGAAAAATAGCAATCGCCCAAAAAGAAAAACGTTGCCCAATTGGGAGCCAGCTGAGCAACGCGGTAAAACTCGGTAATGGCGGGAGCGTACTCACGTCGGCGGTAGTAGAGAAACGCCAGGGTGAAACGTGCCACGGTGTTGTCGGGTTCGTCACGCAACACATGCAGCAGGGCACTTTCAGCTTCGGCGAAATGCCCTAGTTCCATGAGAATCTGCGCGAGTTGCAGATGGGTGTGGGCGTCGGGCATCAATTCGACGGCGATACGGCATTGTTCCAGGGCTTCTTCGAAACGCCCCAGTTTGCGGTATTGGTCGGCAAGAGCCAGGCGTGCCGGGCAAAAATCAGGGTCCATCTCGACGGCGCGGCGGTAGATATCGGCCGCCGCTGACACATTGCCTTGGGCTTCGTAGCGACGCCCTTCACGTAGCAATCGTTGTGCCACGCCCTGGCGAAAATCGAGAATGGATGTCACGCCTCGGCTCCTCCTTCCATGTGCATGCTCTTCGACGAGGGGACACGTCACAAAGCGTAGTTGCTTCTGCGCAAACGTGCAAATTCAACGAAAAACGGGCTGCTCATGCGCACAAAAAAACGCCCGCCAGTGTGGCGGGCGTGTGCATGCCTCAGGTATCTTCGGATGGTGGCCCGATGATGACAAGTGATTCGCCCAGGTTGACGGCCGTGCCCGGCTGCACACGCACGGCTTTGATGACGCCTGCGACCGGTGCACGCAGTTCGTTTTCCATTTTCATCGCTTCCAGAATCACGACAGGCTGGTTTTCGCCGACGGGATCGCCAACGTCGACCAGCACTTTGACGACCAGGCCTGGCATGGGAGCATCCACACTGGTATCGCCTACGGGGCCATGTGTGCCGCCACCGAACTGGCGCAGACGTTGCATACGTTCGTCCTCGACGCGCACTTCGTGGCGTTCGCCATCCACCAGCAAAATCCATTCGCCTTCGCCTTGGTATTCGGCAAAGACTTCGTGTGAGCGGTTCGCCAGGAGCATGGAGTAGATGGTCTCGTCGCTAATGTGCACCAGGTCAACGTCCACACGTTCGCCATCGACTTCTACCGTGCCATCCACGTGAATGATGATTTCGACGGGCTCTTCGCGGCCATCTACATAGGTCATGTATCGTGTGCTCATCGTAGCGCCTCCATACGCGCCGCCAGACGCCAGCGGCTGGTCGCATCATCTGTCCCGGCCACATAGACCAGCGCTTTTTGACGGCGCTGGTGCATGAGGAGTGTTGCCGCAATGGCAGCTTCCAGCCCACGTTTCTGGCTGGTGGGTTGCAACAATTCAGGCGTGTTTTCGATGAAGGCGGTATCGTAGACGCCGCCGATGAAGTTGGTGTTGTCCACAAGGCGCCGATGGAAGGGGATGTTGGTTTTCACCCCCAGGATGCGGTATTCGTTCAGCGCGCGGCGCAGGCGCAAAATGGCATCGCCGCGCGTTTCGCCGTAGACGACTAGTTTGGCGATCATGGGGTCGTAGTGCAAAGAGACTTCGAAGCCCTCGAACACCCCGCTTTCGATGCGCACACCCGGCCCGGTTGGTTCTTGCAGGCGGGTAATGACGCCGACAGAAGGCAGGAAGTTGTTGAAAGGATCCTCGGCGGTGATACGAGCTTCGATAGCCCAACCAGTCATCGTAACCTCTTCCTGCTTGTAGCGTAGGCGACGCCCAGAGGCAATGCGCAACTGTTCTTTGACGATGTCCACGCCAGTAACCAATTCGGTCACGGGGTGCTCGACCTGCAAACGGGTGTTCATTTCCAGGAAGTAGAAGTTCTTGTCGCGATCGACCAAGAATTCGATGGTGCCAGCGTTGGCGTACTCGACTTCGCGGGCGAGCGCCACGGCGGTTTCGCTCATACGGCGGCGCAGGTCTTCATCCATGAAGGGTGATGGGGCTTCTTCCAGCAATTTTTGGTGGCGACGCTGGATGGAGCATTCGCGTTCGCCCAACGAGATGACGTTGCCATGCTCGTCGGCCAGGATCTGGATCTCGATATGCCGACCACCTTCGATCAGTTTTTCGATGTAGACCGAATCGTCGCCGAATGCGCCTTTGGCTTCGCGGCGGGCAGCCTGGATGGCACGGGGCAATTCGTCGGGGGTACGGACGATCCGCATGCCTTTGCCCCCACCACCGGCGGCGGCTTTCACCATGATGGGGAAACCGATGCGATGGGCGGCTTCGATAAGTTCATCGTCGCTGAGCCCGCCTTTGGTACCGGGAACGAGCGGGACACCAGCCCGTTCGGCGCTCTTCCGTGCGGCGACTTTGTCGCCCATGAGGGCGATGGCTTCGGGGCTGGGGCCAATGAAGATCAGCCCGGCTTCGGCGACGGCGCGAGCGAAGGTGGCGTTTTCGGCAAGAAAGCCATAGCCGGGGTGAACCGCATCGGCGCCGGCACGCAAGGCCACGTCGATCAGTTTGTCGAGCCGCAGGTACGATTCGCCCGGTGGGGGTGGCCCGATGTGATAGGCTTCGTCGGCGTAGCGCACGTGCAGCGCTTTGCGGTCGGCGTCGGAATAGACAGCGACGGTGCGCACCCCCAATTCCTGACACGCGCGGATGATGCGAACAGCGATTTCGCCACGGTTGGCAATCAAGACTTTCTGGAACATAGCAATTTCCCTTTACGCTCTTCTCGACACGCCCCACATTACAGCGGAATGTTGCCGTGTTTTTTGGGCGGGTTTTTGACCCGCTTGTTGCGCAACATTTCCAGAGCGCTGATGATTTTGGGGCGCGTCTGGTGTGGTTCGATCACGTCGTCGATGTAGCCACGTGCCGCAGCCACGTAGGGATTGGCAAAGCGTTCGCGGTATTCGGCAACCAGTTCTTCGCGCCGCTTTTCGGGATCTTCGGCGTTGGCCAGTTCGCGACGGAAGATGATGTTCACGGCACCCTGAGGTCCCATGACGGCGATTTCGGCGCTGGGCCAGGCGTAGTTGATGTCGCCGCGCAGGTGTTTGCTGCTCATCACGTCGTAGGCGCCACCGTAGGCTTTGCGCGTGATGACCGTGACTTTGGGCACAGTGGCTTCGGCGTAGGCGTAGAGCAGTTTCGCGCCATGGCGAATGATGCCGCCATGTTCCTGAGCCACGCCCGGCAAAAAGCCGGGTACGTCCACCAGGGTCACGATGGGAATGTTGAAGGCGTCGCAGAAGCGCACGAAGCGAGCGGCCTTGACCGAGGCGTCGATGTCCAGCACGCCCGCGAGGACAGCGGGCTGGTTGGCGACAATGCCCACCGCACGCCCGTTGAAGCGGGCAAAGCCAATGAGAATGTTCTGCGCGAAGTGCGCTTGCACCTCGAAGAAAAGACCATCATCGACAATCAGGCGAATGACCTCTTTCATGTCGTAGGGCTTGTTGGGGTTGTCGGGCACGATGCTATCAAGCGCTTCTTCCATACGCAGCGGGTCATCCAGGGGCGTCTGGTAGGGTGGGTCTTCCATGTTGTTTTGTGGAATGTAGCTGAGCAGGGTGCGGATCATTTCCAGGCAATGTGGCTCGTTTTCGGCGGCGAAGTGTGCCACCCCGCTTTTGGTGCTATGCACCATCGCGCCACCCAGCTCTTCGTGGGTCACGTCTTCATGTGTCACCGTCTTCACCACGTTGGGGCCGGTCACATACATGTAGGACGTATTTTTGACCATGAAGATGAAGTCGGTGATGGCAGGCGAATAGACGGCGCCACCGGCACTAGGGCCCATGATGGCGGAAATTTGGGGAATGACACCACTGGCGAGCGTGTTGCGCAGGAAAATGTCGGCGTACCCCCCAAGGCTCACCACACCTTCTTGAATACGTGCCCCGCCGGAGTCTTGCAAGCCGATGATGGGGGCACCATTTTGCATGGCCAGGTCGAGAATTTTGCAGATTTTGTTGGCATGGGCGCGACCGAGCGAGCCCCCAAAGACGGTGAAGTCTTGTGCGAAGACATAGACAAGTCGTCCATCGATGGTCCCATAGCCTGTGACCACTCCATCGCCTGGGATACGGTTGCTTGCCATGCCAAAATTGGTTTCGTTGTGTTCGACAAGCACATCGAGTTCTTGGAAACTGCCATCGTCGAGCAAGAGTTCGAGGCGTTCACGAGCGGTCAATTTCCCTGCTTTGTGTTGGCGTTCGATACGCTCCGGCCCACCGCCCATGCGGGCTTGCGCCTTACGGCGTCGCAGTTCCTCGATTTTGGGGTCGAGCGTCATGATCCCTCCTTCGACAAGGCTTCAAGAGTTGATTGGTTCAACGGTGGGGGAATGATCACGTGTGAGTTCGCGTGCTGGAACACCACCGACGAACGCTCCCGGGGGCACGTCGCGATTGACGAGACTCATCGCCGAAACGGTTGCCCCATCGCCGATGACCACGCCCGGCAAGATGGTGCAATTGGCGCCGATGCTCACATTTTTGCCAATCACGACGGGACCTTTGCGCCATTCGTCCACCATGAATTCGTGCGCGAGTACGACAGAATTGTAGCCGATGATGCTATTGTCGCCGATGGTAATCAGGTCGGGGAAAAAGATGTCGAACACAACCGCCAACCCGACCGAGACCGATTTGCCGACATGCATGCCCGTGCGGCGTAGCATCCAGCGTTTGAGTGCCAGCGAGGGGCAGTAGCGTGCGGCATAAATCCAGCCAAAGTTCCAGACGACGCGCAATGGGTGGACGGCTTTCCACCAATAGCTGAGCGAGTTTTCGCGCCCCAGCGAGGGCGAGATGAACAGCCGTTCGCGCCGATGTGTGGGTTTTTGGGCCATACTTCCCACCTTTTACAAAAACCCCGCCCGCTGTGGCAGGCAACGCGGGCGGGGGGATGTCGTTGGCTTACAATTGCTCGCGTAAGATGTTGCGGGCAATCACCAGCCGCTGAATTTCGCTGGTGCCTTCGTAGATTTCGGTAATCTTGGCGTCGCGGAAGTAGCGTTCCACAGGCAATTCTTTCGAGTAGCCCATACCACCGTGAATTTGCACGGCCTGGTGTGTGGCGAACATGGCGGTTTCGCTGGCGTAGAGCTTCGCCATGCTGGCGAGTTTGGTGTAGCGCTCGCCGGTCTGTTTGGCGCGCTCTTTGGCGATGGCCGCCTGATAGACGAGCAGGCGGGCGGCTTCAATGCGGGTGGCCATATCGGCCAGTTTGAACTGAATGGCTTGCAAATTCGCGATGGGGCCGCCAAAGGCGTGGCGTTCTTTCGCCCATTTCACGCTGGCTTCGAATGCTGCTTGTGCAATCCCCAGGGCTTGTGCGGCAATGCCGATCCGTCCGTTGTCGAGGATGGTCATGGCGATTTTGAAGCCTTCGCCTTCTTCGCCTAGGCGGTTTTCCACGGGGCATTCGTAGTTTTCGTAGGTGCATTCGCAGGTGACGCTGGCACGCACGCCAAGCTTGTGCTCGGGTTTACCAGCGGTGAACCCGGGTTTGTCGGTTTCGATGAGGAAGGCGCTGATGCCTTTGTGCTTGGGCAGGTCGGGGTTGGTGCGAGCAAAGAGCACGAGGGCGTTGGCAACGGGGCCATTCGTCACCCACGATTTGCGCCCATTGATGACGTACACGTCACCCTGGCGTTCGGCACGGGTTTTCAAAGCAGCGGAATCGGAGCCACTTTCAGGTTCGGTGAGGCTGTACGCGCCAATCCATTCACCTGTGGCGACGGGTACCAGGTATTTACGCTTCTGTTCTTCGGTGCCAAATTGCAAAATGCCTTCGCAGTAGAGCGAGTTGTTGACCGACATAATCGTGCCGTGGGCAGCATCGGCTTTGCAGATTTCTTCCATGGCGAGCACGTATGAGAGCGTGTCGAGTCCTGCGCCGCCGTATTCTTCGGGCACCATGATGCCCATGAGTCCCAGTTCGCCCATTTTCTTGATAGTTTCCCAGGGAAATTCGCCTGCTTCGTCATATTTTGCTGCAACAGGAGCAATTTCGTTTTGGGCAAATTCGCGTGCGAGGTCGCGAATCATACGTTGTTCTTGCGTGAGTTCGATATTCATTCAGAGCCTCCTTTGGTGTCTCTCATCGCCGTTGACCGAGGTGCGATATGCCCTTGTTGGATGTCGTTCAAGCCGCGCGGATTATAACAAAAGGCGAGGGCGAACGAAAGTGTAGACGTGGGGGGATACGCTGGGCGAAGAGAGGCAGCACGTATGAGTATTCTGGGGCTTCGAAATCGATGAGGCGAAATGCGAGTGAGACAAGGTTGCTCCCATGGGGGATGAGAACAGGGGAGTGTCAGGGCGCCGTTCCGTTCTGCTCATGGCGTTTGGGCTATTGCTGATTCGTTCCTTTGACTTGCGTTTCCCCCGCCGTATCATTGGCGGAAATGGCGCCCTTCGTTCGACCGTTCGAGGTGTTTCGACGATTGCCGCTTTCCCAAAATGCACATAGGCTCTCTGGGCACCTGAGAAAAATCGCCAGTGGACTGCCATCGAGGTGCGAGACGAGAATTGTACCAGATGGCGTGTTGCGATCAACAAGTGGTGAAACCACATATTCGCAAAGGGCACGACTGGTATGATGACGTTTTCGAAGGTGACGACGGAAAGCGTCACACGATGATAGTAGGCGGCGTGTGCTATACTCATGCTGAAGGTTGCGTTTCCGATCATTCATTGGAGGAAAGGATGGTAAGCCATGAGTGAATTGCAGATCGTCTTGACGATTCCAGAGAAGGTGCTTCTCGCTGAAAAGAGTGACCCAGCAACCTTTGCACAAGAATTGCGTATGTTGGCTGCCGTAAAGCTCTATGAAATGGGACGTCTCTCCTCAGGCCGTGCAGCTGAACTGGCGGGCATGCCGCGAGTCGAATTCCTGCTCAACTTGCATCGTTATCGCGTATTTCCTCTCATGGCCGAGCTAGAAGAGCTGGAGGCAGCCCGTGAAGATCGCGATTAGCAATACTTCGCCGTTGCTGTACTTGTACCGGATTGGCGGATTGACGTGGTTGGCACGGTTTTTTACCGAAGTATGGGTTCCTGATGCTGTGATCGCAGAGATCGACGCGGGGCGGCAGCGAGGATATGACGTGCCGGTGATTGAACGATACGCTTGGATTGAACGGACGAATCCTCGTTATGTGCCTGAAGAGTGGCTGGCCCTCGACTTGGGCCCTGGGGAATTGGCCGCTTTGGCCTTGGCCTTCGAGCACCGGGGGTGGGTTGTTTTGTTGGATGATCTCCTAGCCCGTCGGATAGCCCAAGCCGCTGGATTGCATGTGTGGGGAACGCTTCGTGTGCTCCTCGAAGCCAAAGAGCAGGACATGATTGCAGAGGTGGCACCTTATGTAGATAAGCTAGTTCAGGCAGGTATGTGGGTATCGGAAGACATTCGGCGGCGGATTTTACGATTGGCTGGCGAAATCGCCTGATACTACAGCCGCACTTGTGCGCTCTTCCAAGAGAGGAGTGGCAAGAGCAAAAAGGATGAACGGCGCGAATGCTGGAAACGTTGGAAGTGTGGCGCGAAGAGATGTTTCATGCCAGTTTGCCCACTGTGAATCCCGTGGGCAGGCCGCAACATACGGACCCTGCTGGCCCCGGTCCAACCGAAGAGTGGATGGCAAGTGGCAGAAGTGGTAGGGAATGTATGACCCGATCACTCCCGATGGCTTCTACACGAATGTTGGTAAGAAGCTGCCAATAATGCGGTTGTTATTCGGGCGCCGATTTGCTCCTTCGACTTGCGTTTCCCCCGCCGTATCATTGGCGAAAATGGCGTCCTTCGTTCGACCGGAAGATATCGAAACATGAGGAGGAGAGCGTGTACTACCGCCAAAAAGTCCTCGTTGGTCTTCTCCAAATCATCAGGAAGCCTATTCCAAAAACGAAACTGCAAAAGATGCTTTTTCTGCTCGGGCAAGAACACCGCGCCGAGTATTACCATTTCTTCCCACACAAGTATGGCTGCTACAGCATGATACTCGACAATGACATCCAAAAGCTGCTTGACAAGGGCATTCTTCGCCAATCTGAGGAGGGCTTGATACTTGTCGATTCAAGCGACGAGTGGGTACGTCGTCTCAAAAAACGAGACCGGGCTGCCCTTCGTGCACTTGCGGCACGCTTCGCTTCGGAAAGCACGAGGGACGTAGTGCGCTATGTGTATCTCAATTATCCCGAATACACGTCGCGAAGCGCTATCCTGACGAAAGTGCTTTCCGAAGAAGAGCGACACGCCATTCGACAGCGATTGTTGGCATCAGAACAAACGACAAGCCTTGCCGTTTTTTCCATTGGCTACGAGGGCTTGGACATCGACCAATACATCGCCCGTTTGCTTGCCAATCATGTCGCTGTATTGGTGGATGTGCGCCACAATCCATTTTCGATGAAATTCGATTTCACCAAGAAGCGTCTTTCTCAGGCACTGAAAAATGTGGGAATCGCCTACGTTCACTTGCCTGAATTGGGTATCCCTTCCGACAAACGCAAACCCTTGCAATCTGACGACGATAACACCTATCGTCATCGTCTCTTCCGAGAGTACAGAGAGACCTTGCAGGACAAGCAAGAGGCGCTACGCCGTCTTGTTTCGATAATCGAACAACATACTCGTGTTGCGCTGACTTGCTTCGAGGCTAAACCTGAACAATGCCACCGTCAGGTCCTGATTGATTATCTGACCGAGCATGCTCAACTCCCCGGTGTCGAAGTTCGACATTTGTAGGAGTCGCGACAATGCCATATCTCCCCGAAGAAATCCCCAATGCCCGCGTGTTGTTGGCTGTGAAAGCATATCCCTCGCCATCCAAAAAGTACGGCGAACTCGTCTGTACTGCTGGCATGATCGAAATCTCGGGGTCTTCTATCCACCCAAGAGCGCACAATTCCAACTTCCACTTTTCTAGGACGACCAAACGTTGCGCAACACCAGAGAGGCAGTACAACGCATGCCCGTCCCTCGACTTTACGGACTTGTGAGACAGAGTGGGAGACATATCGAACGTGCGGGCGGAGCGCACTGGCGCCCCGCCCGTTGTCGTGTCATGGGGAATTGGTTATGGACGCTTGACCGCTAGAAGAACCTCGCCACTTTCCAGCGAGATGCGCTTTTGCGCATCCACGTCGGCAGGGGGCGCATCGGTTTCGACCTTGGTGGCGAGGGCTTCGCGGGCGATGTAGTCGCCCCATTCTGCGAGTACGTCTTGCACGTTGTCGCCATGTACCCAGACCACCACGCGGTCGGTCAGATTGTAGTCGGCTTCTTTGCGCAGTTGGTTCAGGTGGCGCACGATATCGCGAGCGATCCCTTCGCGGCGCAATTCTTCGTTCAAGTCGGTGGTGATGGCAACGGTGTAGGGCCCTTCGCTGACGACGGCATAGCCGGGAGCGTCCAGCGTTTCGACGGTGGCTTCGTCAGGTGCGATTTCGATCGTCTGCCCCTCGATGGTCACGGTGGCGGTTTGTCCGGCGAGCAGGGCGCGGGCAATGGGGGTGTTGTCTTCGGTGTTCAGATAGTCACGCAATGCCTTGAAGCGTTTGCCATACTTCGGCCCAAGTTTGGCGGGGTTGGGTCCCACTTTGTAGATGGCCAATTCGTCGCTGGACGCAAAGCGCAGTTCTTTGACGTTGAGTTCGTCCAGCAAGATGGCTTGCATGGCGGGGTCTTCCAGCGCCGCGCGTTCTTCGGCAGGCATACTCACGACGACCGCTTGCAAGGGTTGGCGCACTTTGCGTTGGGCTTTGTTGCGAGCCGAAAGGCCCAGGCTGGCGATTTTCTGGACGAGCGCCATGTTCTGGCTGAGCGTGTTGTCGATCAGCGCCTCGTCCGCGACGGGGAAGTCGGTCAGATGGACGCTTTCGGCAGCGTCGGGGCGCACACGGCGCACCAGGTTTTGCCACAGGCTATCTGCCAGGAAGGGCGTGAAGGGGGCGAGCAATTGGCTCAATGTCACCAGCGTTTCGTAGAGTGTGGCGAATGCAGCGGCGTCCCCGTCCCAGAAGCGGCGGCGGTTGCGGCGCACGTACCAGTTGGACAACTGATCGACGAACGCATCGAGGGCGCGTGCTGCGCCTGTTGCATCGAAGGTGTCGAGCTTGGCGTCCACGGTTTGGATGAGCTGGTGCAATTCACTGATGAGCCAGCGGTCCATGATGGCGCGCTCGGCGACGGGGGGCGTGTTCTCGTCAGTGGGTGCCCAGCCTTCGATGTTGGCGTAGGTGACGAAGAACGCATAGGTGTTCCAGAGTGTGAGCAGGAAACGGCGTACCACCTCTTCGACCACGTTGACACCGAAACGGCGTTCTGCCCAGGGGGGCGCGGAGACGAAGAAGTACCAGCGCACGGCGTCCGCGCCATGGACGTTGAGCACGTCCCACGGGTCGACCACGTTGCCCTTGCTCTTGGACATTTTTTGCCCATCTTCGTCCAGAATCAGCCCCAGCACGACGCAGTTCTTATAGGCGGGCTGGTCGAAGAGCAGGGTGCTGATGGCGTGGAGTGAGTAGAACCAACCGCGTGTCTGATCGACGGCTTCACAAATGAAGTCGGCGGGATATTGCTGTTCGAAGATGTCTTCGTTCTCGAACGGGTAGTGCCATTGGGCATAGGGCATGGCGCCGCTGTCGAACCAGACGTCGATGACTTCGGGCACGCGACGCATGGTGCCGCCACATGCTTCGCAGGCAAACGTGATGTCGTCCACGTAGGGACGGTGCAGGTCGAGGTTGCTCAGGTCTTGCCCTGTGCGTTCTTCGAGTTCTTTCACCGAGCCGATGCAGACCATCTCGCCGCACTCGTCGCATGTCCAGACAGGGAGCGGGGTTGCCCAGTAGCGTTCACGCCCCAATGCCCAGTCGATGTTGTTTTCGAGCCAGTTGCCAAAGCGGCCATCGCGGATGTGTTCGGGCACCCAGTTGATTTTGCGGTTGTTTTCGAGCAGTTGCGCTTTGTAGCGTGTGGTTTGAATGTACCACGTTGGGCGGGCGTAGTAGAGCAAAGGCGTTTTGCAGCGCCAGCAGAAGGGATAGTTGTGGACGTAGGTTTCGGCTTTGTAGAGGAGCCCGCGCCGACGCAAATCTTCGATGATGAGCGGGTCGGCTTCTTTGACGAACATGCCCGCCCAGGGCTTTACTTCGGGAACGAAGCGTCCTTCGTCGTTGACCGTAAGCAGCACAGGCAGCCCATAGTGCCGCCCAACGTTCATGTCGTCGGCGCCGAAGGCGGGCGCGATGTGGACGATCCCCGTCCCGTCTTCGATGCTCACGAAGTCGGCGGTGACCACGTAGGCATACTCTTGCTCGACGGGCAAGAAACGGTAGAGCGGGCGATAGTGAATCCCTGCAAGCGCTTTGCCCTTCATTTCAGCAAGGATCTCGTAGTCGCCATCGAGCACGCTCAGGCGCTCCTTCGCCAGAATGAGCACGTCGTTGCCGTGGCGGACTTTCACGTAATCGATCTCTTCACCGACAGCCAACGCCACGTTGCCAGGCAACGTCCACGGTGTCGTCGTCCACGCGAGCAAATAGACCCCTTCTTCGTCGGCAACGGGAAACTTCACATAGACCGAGGGATCTTCGGTTTCGGCGTAGCCCAGCGAGACTTCGTGGCTGGCGAGCGGCGTGCCGCAGCGTGGACAGTAGGGGACAACCTTGTAGTCGCGATAGAGCAAGTCGCGTTCCCAGAAGTTTTTGAGAATCCACCAGATGGTTTCGATGTAGCTATTCTCCATCGTGACGTAGGGGTGGTCGAGGTCGATCCAGAAGCCGATGCGGTCGGTCAGTTCGCGCCATTTTTCGACATAGCGGAAGACCGATTCGCGGCAAAGTTTGTTGAAGTCGGCCACGCCGTATTCTTCGATTTGTTTCTTGCCTGTCAGGCCAAGTTGCTTTTCGACTTCCAACTCGACGGGCAAGCCATGTGTATCCCAGCCTGCCTTGCGCAGGACGTAGCGTCCTTTCATGGTGCGATAGCGCGGGAAGATGTCTTTGTAGACACGGGTGAGCACGTGCCCAATGTGGGGGAGGCCGTTTGCAGTCGGGGGCCCTTCGTAGAAGACCCACGGTTCCGCCCCCTGGCGCTGCTCGACGCTTTTTTCGAAGATGCGCTGCGCTTTCCAAAAGTCGAGAATACGTTTTTCTTCTTCGACGAAATTGGGTTTGGTGGAAACTGGGTCGAAAACGGTCATAAAAGCCCTCCTTTTTCGGGGATATCGAGAGTCAATGTCCTAACCATTTGACGCTGTTGCTGCGATCGTGGTGGCTGATCCGCCAGCTCCCGAACTGATCGAGCAAGGCCAATGCCTCGTCTCGCAACGCTGCCATGTGTGGCTTGCGTGCTTTCCACTTCCCGCTGAGTTGGTTGACTACCAATGCACTGTCGCCCCGCACTTCGATATGGTAATTGGCAGGGTCTTTGCCGCGGGCGCGGATTTTTTCTAGCAATATGCGCACGGCGTGGATGAGCGTTTTGTATTCGGCTTCGTTGTTGGTCAGTAGCCCTTCGAGGTCGAAGTGCTCGATTTTACGCTGCCCCGTATCGGTGCGCACGAGCATGTAACTGCCATAGCCCTTGCCAGGATTGCCTTTGCTGCCACCATCGAAGATCAGTACGTAGTGTACGTCTTGCGGCCATGGTGCTTGTGTAGATGTCGTACCGTCCGTTTGGGCGGCACGCAGGGTACTGGCAAGGGTCTTGTCGTGCCAGAGATAGGTGAACAGGGTGCGCCGCTCGTCCTCGGTTAGATCGCGAATGTGTTGCAACAGATGCTGGATGCGTTGCTCGCTCATCGTCTTAGTGCCCTCGTTTGGTGAGCATCGCAGTATGCGTGGGCGTGCGTGCCTGCACCAGTGCCCCTGTTTCGTCCAGCCAGAGTGTGGCGGTGAAGTCGTCCCCTGTCAGGATGTAGCGTCGTGTGGCAAGTGTGTGCCCGTCGAGCGTCTGCGTGTCGGCTTCGGGGGGCGCGACTTCGAGGGAGCGTTCTTCCCAATGCAGGCGGCCGCTTGGCGTTGCGGCGAGCACTAGTGCGGTGCTTTCGCCTGTGGGTGGTGTTGTCCACACGGGCAGGGCGGCAAAAGGCATGAGCACCAGTTGGGCAAGGGGCGCAGCTTGCCGCCCAGCGATACGGTTGTCGGCAATCAGAATGCTATCATCGAAGAAGGTGAACGTTTGCTCGTGCCGTCCGTCCGCCAGCATGACACGTACTTGCACGCGGTCGATTGCACCCTCGGGAGAGATGATGGCATGGACGAGGCGGGTATGGGCGCCTGCCTGTTCGATGCGCAGGAGTGTGCTGCCATCGGCCGCGCGGTAGCGTTCCCATGTTTCATGGTACGCGCCGCTAGCGTCTTCCACTGTTGCTGTACCACGTTCTACCAGGGCTTCTCCTGGCCGCGGTGGGTGCAAATAATTCACGATGTTTCCTCCAAGGCAATCATCAGACGCTTGTTGATGCGTCCTTTGCTTTTGTAGCCGACGATTTTGATGGGGCCAACTTCGCGTGTGTTGGCGACATGTGTGCCACCGTCGGCTTGCACATCCAGCCCCACGATTTCGACCACACGCACCTGCTGGATGTGCGGTGGCAGCAAGTTGATTTTCGTGCGGATCAAATCGGGTATCTGGAAGGCTTCTTCACGCGGGAGGATGGACACGCGCACCTCGCGCGCGGCGGCCACTTCGGCGTTGATGTTGGCTTCGATCTCCTGCACCAATTCCTTTCGGAGTTGCTCGAATTCGAAATCCATGCGCCCACGCCCCGGTTCCATGTTGCCGCCTGTGACCTTCGCGCCGTACTCACGCCAGACGACGCCACAGAGGATGTGCATGGCGGTGTGGGTGCGCATAAGCAGGTAGCGGCGTTCCCAATCGAGGATGCCATGCACCTGTGTCCCCACGGCAGGGCGGTCTTCGCCTTCGAGCAGGTGGACGATGTGCCCATCCAGGCGCTTCATGCCGACGACGCGGTAAGGGTTCCCCTCGGCATCTGTGAGCATGCCAGTGTCGGCGGGCTGCCCTCCCCCGCCAGGGTAGAAGGCCGTGCGGTCGAGCACGACGCCTTCGGGGCGCACATGGCGCACAGTCGCATCGAATTCGCGCAGATAACTGTCGGTTTGGTAGAGCAGGTCGGTCATGGTGTACTCCTTTCGCATCGAAAAAACGCTCGCCCCTTCAAGGGACGAGCGTTTGGCTCGCGGTACCACCCTTGTTGCCCACGTGTGCAGGCCGCTCTTCACGGATGCCATGACACCCGCGCCGTTGGTAACGGACGGCGAACCCCGTCTCCGTCTACTCCGCCATGTGGCGTTTCGGGGAGCGGCTCGGGAAGGATTTTCGGTGCGTCGTTGGCGTTGGGCTTCCACCATCCCCAACTCGCTGGTGCCCCGGTGCGCACCTACTCGTTTCCGTCATCGCCTTTGGGTATGCGATTAGGGTGCAAACCTGTTGGTGTTGTACAGAAAAGTGAACGTCATGTCAAACATGCCGCATCTCGCGGGCGGCGCGGCGCAGTTCGATGGCGGCTTCCCACGCTGATTCGCCAGTGCCGAGCATCATGGCCAGTTCGGCAAGGCGGGTTTGTTCATCCAGTCGTTCGATGCGGGTGAGGGTACGCCCTGCTTCGATGACTTTGTGAATGCGAAAATGGGCATCGCCAAAGGCAGCCAGCTGCGGTAGGTGGGTGACGCAAAGCACTTGATGTTGCGCTGCCAGCCCGTGGAGTTTGCGCCCGACCACGCCCCCCAGGCGACCACCGATGCCGGTGTCGATCTCGTCGAAGATGAGCGTGGGGGTTTCGTCGGCGTGCCCCAGGACGGTTTTGAGCGCCAGCATGAGCCGAGCCGTTTCCCCGCCCGACGCGACCCGTGCCATCGGTTTCAGGGGTTCGCCGGGGTTGGTGGAAACGAGAAACGTGATGTGATCGAAGCCGCTGGCGTCGAAGGCGTAGCGGGCGGTGGGGTCGTTGTCGAAGGCTTCGGGAACGGGCGCGCCGTCTGGGGTGGGGTGCCAGGTGAAGGCAATGTCGAGCCGCGAGTGTTCCAGTCGCAAGTCGCGCAATTCACGTTCGACGGCGGCACAGAGTTGGCGGGCGGCGTCGCGGCGAATGCGGCTCAATTCCACCCCAAGGCGACCGATCTCGTGGAGCAGGGCTTCTTCCTGTTCGTGTAATTCTGCTAGGCGTTCTTCGGCGTCGGCCAGGTCTTGCAATTCTTGCTCGGCGCGTTCGGCAACTGCCAGCACCTCTTCGATGGTGTCGCCGTATTTGCGTTTCAGGCGGAAGATGAGGTCGAGCCGCTGTTCGATTTCTTGCAGCTGGGCGGGGTCGTATTCGACGCGGTCCATGTAATCGTTGAGTGTATGCGCCACGTCATCGAGCACAGCAGCCGCATTTTCGACTTCTTGCGCCTGATCACGTAGGCGTTCGTCCAGGCGGGCAAGCTCGCTGAGCGCGCGCTGGACGTCGCCCAGCATATCGAGTACCGATTGTTGCTCGTCGCTGCCTTCGTAGAGCAGCGTGTAGGCTTGTTGGGAAAGCAGCGCCAGGCGTTCGGCGTTGGCGAGCAAGCGGCGTTTGGCTTGTAGGATTTCTTCTTCGTCGGGGGCCAGGTTGGCCTGCCGAATTTCTTCGACGATGTAGGTGAGGCGATCGACACGTTGAGCGAGTTCGCGTTCGCTGAGCGCGAGCGCTTCGCGGGTTTTGCGCACTTGTTGCCATTCGGCAACTTTGGCGGCGAATTGGGCACGCAGGTCGAGTGTGCCTGCGAAACGATCGAGCAGGCGCAATTGGGTGCGGGGGCGCAGGAGCGACAGGTGTTCGCTTTGCCCGTGGATGTCTATGAGGTGTTCGCCAATTGCCTGCAAGAGTTTCAACGGTACGGCGCGGCCATCGATGCGACAGATGTTTTGCCCGTGCCGCCGCACTTCGCGGGTGAGAATGAGCGTGTCGAGCGGGTCGTCGGCTTCGATGAGGCCGCGTTCGTGCAAGCGTGGGCGGAGTATGCGTGCCAGCCGCTCATCGAGCAAGAAGACGCCTTCGATGAGCGCACGGTCGGTCCCAGCCCGCACAACGTCGCTTTGGGCACGGTCGCCCAGCAGCAATCCGACGGCATCGATGATGATGGATTTTCCCGCACCAGTTTCACCTGTGAGCACATTCAGGCCCGGTTCGAACTGGATGCGGATTTCGTCGATAATGGCAAAGTTGCGAATGGTGAGTTCGGCCAGCATAGGCAACGTCCCTTTTCGTGGCTCAGGGGGCTTGTTGGTTGGCGGTGAAGCCCAACCGTTGCAGGGCATTGCGTACGGCGTCGTGCTCGCTCCACGGGTATTCGGTAGTTCCGTAGCACATGGTAGGTTCGTGCCCTTTGCCGCATGTCAGCACGATGTCGCCTGGTTGGGCTTGCGCAATGGCATAGGCAATGGCTTCGGTACGGTCGGGAATGCGCACGTAGTCGCGCCCTTCTTGTGCGCCTTCGGCTGCGGCGCCTGCGGCAATTTCGGCGATGATGTCGTTCACGTCTTCGGTGCGTGGGTCTTCGGCGGTGAGCACCGCCAGATCCGCCAGGCGGGCGGCGATACGTCCCATCATGCCCCGTTTGGCACGGTCGCGCAACCCTGCCGACCCAAAAACCACGATGATGCGCCCGTTGGTCATGGCGCGGGCGGCGGTGAGGGCCTGTTCGAGCGAGATGGGGGTGTGGGCAAAGTCAATGAGCACGAGGAAAGGTTGCCCCATGTCCACGGGTTCCATGCGCCCTTTCACGCGCTGTACTGCGGCGATGCCTGCTTGAATGGCGGGGATGTCGGCGCCATGAGCAATCCCCGCGGCGACTGCGGCCAGCACGTTGTACACGTTGAAGGGGCCTAGCAGGTGTGTGCGTACTTCGAACACCCCCAGCGGTGAATCAACCTGAATGGTGGTGCCGCTGTTGTCGTAGCGCACCTGTTCGGCACGCACATCAGCAGGCTGTTCGATGCCGTAGGTCAGGGAGCGTTCAGCAGGAATGGGGCGTAGGTAGGCAAAACTGCTATCGTCGGCGTTGAGAATGCTCACTTTGGGCGTGTTGCGTTTGCGGGGGGTGTTCATCAGGTGCTCGAAGAGCATGGCTTTGGCGCGGCGGTAGTTTTCGAGCGTGCCGTGGAAATCCAGGTGTTCGTGGGTGATGTTGGTGACGATGGCGGTATCGAAGGCAATCCCAGTCACGCGGTGTTGCGCCAAGCCGTGTGAGGTGACTTCGAGCACGGCGGTGGTGACACCCGCTTCCACCATATGGCGCAGGTAGTGTTGCAGTTCGAGCGCATCGGGAGTGGTCGTGTGGGGGGCAGTTTCGAAGTGTTGTCCTCCAATGGTGGCGCCGATCGTCGTGAGAAGCCCCACGTGCTCGCCTGCGGCGCGCAACACACTGCCGACCAGGGTGGTGGTGGTGGTTTTACCGTCGGTGCCTGTGATGCCTACCACGCGCATGGCACGTGAAGGGTGCCCGTGCCATGCGGCGGCCAGCCAGGCAAGGGCTTCACGCCCATCGCGCACGTGGACGTAGGGGACGGGCAGGGGCTCCACCTGCTCAGGAGGGGCTTCACCCAGTACGGCGATTGCCCCACGTGCCACAGCGTCACCGATGAAGCGGTGCCCGTCCACGCTCACCCCTCGATAAGCGACAAAGATGGACCCAGGCACCACCGCACGGGAATCGGCGGTGATATGGCTCACAGGCGTTTTGGGAAGCGTCTGCGTGGTTTCAGCATACGGAAGCGCAGATAACAACGTGTGCAACAGGTGCATTGCGTCGTTCGTCATGAATATGTGCCCTCACAATATCAAAGTTGCGCATTGGATATTTTGATGTGTTCAGGTAAATTGGCAATTGCGGCTGGTAAACGGTGGTTGGATATGGAGGAAAGAGGCCTACAATGTCATCGTACAAACGACGAGGTGAGGGAAGGCAATGAAACAGTCCTGGTATCGCCCTGATCCACAATTGCAGCTGCGCATGTTCATCACCATGTTTTTGCTGGCGGCGGTCTATTTGTTTTTTATCGCCGTCATGTTGATGTCGGGCGCGCGAGCAACGACAGTCTTTTTCTTCGCCCTGGTGATGTTGGGGGCGCAATACTTTTTTAGCGACAAACTGGTGCTCATGTCGGCGGGAGCACGGGTTGTGGAACGGGAGCAGGCGCCTGAACTCTACGATATGGTGGCGCGACTGGCGCAGCAAGCCGATTTGCCCATGCCGAAGGTCGCGATTGTGCCTTCGCGCGTGCCTAACGCTTTTGCGACAGGGCGCGACCAGCGTCATGCAGTGGTGGCGGTGACGCAGGGGTTGCTGGACCTGCTGACGCCGCGTGAATTGGAAGCGGTGCTGGCGCACGAATTGACACACATTCGCAACCGTGATGTGGCGGTGATGACAATGGCGAGCTTCTTCGCCACGGTGGCGCAACTGGTCGTGCGCTGGCTGATGTGGGGTGGGTTTGGTGGCGGTCGCCGACGGCGCGATGGTGGCAGCATTGCCTTGGTCTGGCTGGTGTCGTTGCTGGTCTGGCTGGTGAGTTTCTTTTTACTGAGGGCGTTGTCGCGCTATCGTGAATATGCTGCCGACCGTGGTGCAGCGCTCTTGACGGGTGCGCCCAGTGCGTTGGCGAGTGCGCTGCTCAAAATCAGCGGGGCAATGGGGCAGGTGCCTCAACGTGATTTGCGGGAAGTGGAAGGGTTGTCGGCATTTTTCATTGTTCCTCCACGTGTGCAGAGCCTCTTCGTTGAACTCATCAGCACGCACCCGCCGTTGGAAAAGCGTCTGGCGTATCTGGAACGTCTGCAACGTGAGATGGCACGGTGAGGAGCGCGGTCATGCAGAGATGGCGCGAATGGCTCAATGCGTTACTGGGGCGCAATGTTGCGCCTGCCCCCAGCCAGTCGGATCGTCTGTTTGCGCTCAACACGGCGCTCATCACGCTGGAAGTTTCGCTAGGGGTGAAACCGACGGGCGTGGCAGCGATTGTCTTCAAGGCGTTGGAATCGGCGCAGTTTGCTCGCTTGCAAGAGGAGATTCGAGGCTTGCTTTCGATTGCAGCGCGTGAAACGCAAACGCAAAGCCATGCGATCAAGGATGCGTATGGGTATCAGTGGATTGTGCTGTACGATGATGATTTCGAGGACCTGGTAGCGGCCATGCACCTTGTGACCAGCTCGCTGGAAGATCAGGGCTTTGGGCCGGCATTGCTGGCGGCGGTTTTCGAGTATGTCGATGAAGATGGGCGCAAGATGTATCTGATTTACAATTTCAAGCGTGGTCGTTTTTACCCCTTTGTGCCCACCGGTGAAAAAACACGCGACACTGCCACGGAATTCCGTATGAAGGCTGTGCTCGGGAATGAGTTACCGCTCGAGCCCGACCCGGCTCGCTGGTATCCATTGTGGGATTTGCCGTTGCAACGTCCCCAGCGTGGTGGTGGGCAGCACCGTTCTCGTGATGTCATGTGAATAAAAAACTGCCAGGCTCACAAGCAACCTGGCAGTTTTTTTTTGTGTGGTGGGCAGAGGAATCAGGCTTTGGCTTTCTTCTTCAAGCGGCGTTTCTTTTTGCGGGCTTTGCCGCCCCGACGTGTGGATGTCGCCGCCGATGTGGTCGCGTTGGTGTACATTTCGCGCCGTTTGCGTGCTTCTTCGATGATGCTTTCCTGAGCACTGAAAATTTGCGATGCCACTTGCTTTTCGATTTCGTCCACCAGCTGGTTGAACATGTGGAAGGCTTCGTTCTTGTATGCGACCAGCGGATCTTGTTGGGCAAGTGCCCGCAACCCAATCCCATCGCGTAGGGCGTCGAGCGCAGTCAGGTGGTGAATCCACAAGCGGTCCACCACGCTCAAAATGACCTGGCGCTCCAGCTCGCGCATGGAGTAGCCTTCGGCTTCGATCTGCTTTTCGCGTTCATCGTAGAGTGTGCGGGCGATGTTCCACAATTGCTCTTCGACTTCTTCCGGTGTCATGTTTGCCCATGCCTCGTAATCGAGGTCGGGGGGCAATGGCACGATGAGCCGCACCGCTTCGAAGAGTCCGCGCGGGTCGGGTTCCTCGTCTATGTCATCGCTTTCGAGGTAGGTTTCCACCAGGTCATGGATTTGTTCGCGAATCATGCGCTCGATGTGGGGGCGCAGGTTTTCGGCTTCCAGCACTTCGTTGCGCTGTTGATAGATGACTTCGCGCTGCTTGTTGACCACGTCGTCGTATTCAAGCACGCGCTTGCGAATGTCGAAATTATGCCCTTCAACCTTGGTTTGCGCGTTTTCGACGGCGCGGCTTATCATTTTGTTTTCGATGGGAATGTCATCGTCCAGCCCCAGGCGGTCCATGAGGTTGATGAGGTTTTGCCCCCCAAAGCGCCGCATCAGGTCGTCTTCCAGGCTCAGGTAGAAGCGGCTGGACCCCGGGTCGCCCTGGCGGCCAGCACGGCCACGCAGCTGGTTGTCGATGCGGCGTGCTTCGTGGCGCTCTGTACCGATGATATGCAAGCCACCCAGGTTCTTGACCAGTTCACGGTCGCGTTCTGTTTCTTCCCACTTTTCTTTGAGCACACGTGCCCAATGTTCGTCGTACACCGTGGTAGGGTCTTCGCCCTTTTGCAACATATCCAGAGCGTGGTTCCATTCCGATTGGGGAATGGCACTCAGGTCCAGTCCTTCACGGCGCAGCTGGCTACGTGCTAGTCCTTCGGGATTCCCACCCAACAGGATATCCACCCCACGCCCCGCCATATTCGTGGCGATAGTGACGGCCTTGGGGCGACCAGCCTGCGCGATGATTTCAGCTTCGCGTTCGTGGTACTTGGCGTTGAGCACCTCATGTGGGATACCCCGTTCCAACACGCGTTGCAGCTCGGTCAGGTGCGTTTCGTTTTCTGGGTTGAGCCCCCAGAGTGCTGCCAGCAATTTGAGGGTTTCGGGTTTGGTGAGTGTTTTGTTACTCAGGCGCACCTTGTCCCAGTCATCGGGAATGTAGCGCTTGATAAAGTCGGCCTCCTCGCGGTATTCAAGCTGGCGTTGGAGACGCTCAGGCGAGAGATCACGCAAGGCAAGGCGGCGAATTTCGGTGGCCGAAAGCAGACGGCTGTACATTTCCGAGCGCTCGATCGAAGCCGTTCCCACCAGAACCGGGCGCCCAAGCACGTGCATCTGGACGATTTCGCGCACGACGGCATCAGCCTTAGCGCGTTCGGTCTTGTAAATCTGGTCGGGGAAGTCGATACGAATGACGGGCTTGTTGGTGGGAATGGCCACCACATCGAGCTTGTAAATTTCGTAGAATTCTTCGGCTTCGGTGAGGGCTGTCCCTGTCATCCCCGCCAATTTCTTGTACATGCGGAAGAAGTTCTGGTAGGTGATGGTCGCCAGCGTCAGGTTTTCACGGCGGACTTCCACGCCTTCTTTGGCTTCGATCGCCTGGTGCAGCCCTTCCGAGAAGCGGCGGCCATACATGAGCCGCCCTGTGAACTCGTCCACGATAATCACTTCGCCCGATTCACTCACGATGTAATGGCGATCGCGCTCGTAGAGGGCTTTGGCGCGAATGGCGTTGTCGAGGAAATGTGCCAGCTCGAAGTTTTCTGGCGCGTACAGGTTTTCGACACCCAAGGCACGCTCGGCTTTGGCGACGCCACTTTCGAGCACGGCGGTGGTACGCATTTTCTCATCGACCACATAGTCATAGCGTTCCAGCTCACGCGCAGCGTCCTCATCCCCCATCTTGAGGCGTTCCATGAGCTCATCGTATTCGCGCTGGGTGATACCACGGAAGTTGCGCACGATTTGCGCCATGCGGTGGTACATTTCGCTAGGCTCATCCGCTGGGCCAGAGATAATGAGCGGCGTGCGGGCTTCGTCGATGAGAATGTTGTCAACTTCGTCGATGATGGCGTAGAAGAGTTCGCGTTGTACGCGCTGGTCGGCGCGGCGTACCATGTTGTCGCGCAGGTAGTCGAAGCCAAATTCGTTGTTGGTCCCGTAGGTAATGTCGGCCAGGTACGCTTCTTTGCGTGGAATGGGGCGCAGGCGCAGGTAGCGATCATCGGTGCTCATGTAGTCGGGGTCGTAGATGAAGGCGGGTTGATGGACGCCATCTTCGGTTTGACTTTGGATGACGGCTACGGAAAGCCCCAGAAAATGGTAGATGGGCCCCATCCATTGAACACCGACTTTCGAGAGATAATCGTTGGGTGTCACAAGGTGAGCACCACGCCCGAGCAGGGCGTTGAGATAAAGTGGCAGGGTCGCGACCAGCGTTTTCCCTTCGCCCGTTTTCATTTCGGCGATTTTCCCTTGGTGCAGGACAATCCCCCCAATGAGCTGCACATCGTAATGACGCATGCCCACCGTGCGGCGGGCCGCCTCGCGCACGGTGGCGAATGCTTCTGGCAAAATATCGTCCAGATGCTTTTCGCGTTCGTCGGGGTCTTGGAATTTCGCCAGATAGTTGCGAAACTCATCTGTCTTGGCACGCAGCTGCTGGTCGGTCAGTTTTTGCCATTCGGGTTCGAGCGCATTGATCTGATCGACGATGGGCTGCAATTTGGCGATTTCGCGCTCGTTGGGGTCGCCCAGAAATGTGCGCATGAGTTTTTTCAGCATAATGATTCCCTGCCTCCTGCTTCGATGCATAGAAAGAAGGGGCATGTGCCCCTTTTGCAACATGTGCTTGTGAGGATTATAGCATACGGCATGTGAGGACAAAAAGGGCGTTTCATTGATATGCTCTTCCGTTGCAAATATCTTCCGAAAGTGACTGTGTCTATTCGACAAGCAAAAGGGCTCGTGTTATAATCGGCGCGCTTTTCCAAATTGTGTAAAATCGCACAAGTGGAGCTGTGTCTCGAACAGAGGGGTTCTATTCCAGCATGCAGGAGACGAGAATGGTCAAAGGAGAACTGCTGCGCGAAGCCGTTGAACGCTCATTGCTGGCCTACGACCCGTTGCGCACGGGGGAATGTGAAATTTTCGTGGATGTCGAAGATGGCGGCACGGTTGTGTTGCGCGGGTTTGCCCGCACCGATAGCCTCAAATTCGTTGCCGAGCAGCTGGCACGCGAGGTGGAAGGTGTGCGGGCGGTGCGCAATGAAATGTACTCGGACGACGAGTTGACTGTCGCTGTGGCACGTCGCTTGCAAGAGGTGGATGGTGGCTGGCTGGCTCCTCTGCCCTTGCCAATCCGCGTGGTGCGTGGCCACGTGATGCTCTATGGTGCCGTGCCGACCGAAGCCGCCCGCGAAGAAATCGTGCGAATTGTGCAGGCGGTTCCTGGTGTTCTGGATGTTCACGACCACATGGTTGTGGATCCTGTTTCGATTGAACGTGTGTTGGCCCCCAAGAAACGCCGCAAGCGCAAGAAAGGGGCTGCGGGTGAAGTCAAGCAGGCCATGGTCGGTGGCCGCCCTGTGACGGAAGCCGATTTGCCTGCCTGGGCGCTCAAACCCAAAGAAGAGTGGACGGCCGAGGATTTCAAGGCGCGTGCCAAGGCCAAAATGGCTTTCAAGAAAGGCGAAGGCCCCGACCCCAAGGAGCTGGAAGAAGCTGGCAAGATTTTGCGTGAACAGCGCCAGGGGGCACAGACCGCTGCCGCGGATGAAGGCGAAGGGGATGAAGACGATCTGTTCGGGTTTGGTGCTGAGCCTGCTGCTGCTCAACCAGCACAAGCCGCTCTGCCCGAAGGGCCTGTCAACTTGGAAGATGTGCCCGCTGATGTGCTGGCTGAATTGAAGCAAAAATACCCCGAATGGGCGCTGAAACCCAAGGACCAGTGGACGGCCGAGGATTTCAAGGCACAGGCCAAAGCCAAGAGCGCCTTCAAGAAGGGCCAAGGGCCTGACCCGAAGCAACTCATCGCCGAAGCCCAACAGGCGTTGCGTGAAGCAGTGGCCAAAGCCAGTGCGAGTTCCGCCGGCGCCGCAGCGGCTGAAACAACCGACCCGCGCCGCGCTGCCTTGATGGCATTGCGTCAGCAGTTCCCGATGTGGGCGCTCAAACCGCGCCGTCAATGGACGGCCGATGACTTCCGCGAAGCTGCCGAGGCCAAGATTGCCGAGTTGCGCGGGCAGGGAATGCCTGTGGCCGAAATTCGCGCCAAGGCACAGGAAGCGCTCGAAAAAGCGCAGCGTGGTGAAGTCAGCGAAGGGCCCGGCGTGGGGGTCACGACCAAACGCGAGTTGACCGAGGAAGAAATTCAGGCGATCATCGCGAAGCTGAGCGAACAATACCCCGCCTGGGCATTGAAGCCCAAAGACCAGTGGGGGGCCGAGGACTTCAAAGCGCAAGCCAAAGCGAAGAGCGCTTTCAAGAAGGGCGAAGGCCCCGACCCGAAGCAACTCATCGCTGAAGCACAGGCCGCGTTTGAAAAAGCCAAACAAGACGCGCTGAAAGCCGCGGCGACTGCTGCCCCTGCGCAGGCTGCGAAACCATCGGCCGGTGAAATCCCACCCGAATTGCTGGAAAAATACCCCTCGTGGGCGTTGAAGCCCAAAGACCAGTGGAGCGCGGACGACTTCAAGGCGTTTGCCAAGGCCAAGAGTGCCTTCAAGAAAGGTGAAGGCCCCGACCCCGAAGCCATTATCGCTGAGGCGCAGGCCGCACTCAACGGCTGATCATGCGAGCAGTTCAGCGGCACCCCATCATCGCTGCGGGTGCCGCTTTTTCATGTTCGTAGTGCTTGTCGGGAGAGACGTTCAGGGTATAGTTGCGTCGTTCGTGGGGAGAGAACCAATTTGGAACAGAGGAGGCATGAACCATGACGAATGCACTTGTCGAGTTGCACGATGTGATGCGCTGGCTGGTCTTGCTGGCATTGTTGGGGGCTGGTGTGCGTAGCCTGGTCAAATGGAACCAGAATGCTGTCTGGGTGAAAACCGACCAACGGTGGCCGTTGATTGCCACTATCTTGCTGGATTTGCAAGTGCTGCTGGGGATCATCATCTGGGTTGTAGAAGGTCGTTGGCAAGGTGGTCCTTTCTTTACCACATATTTGCACCCGGTGATTATGCTGGCCGCCTTGGGCTTTGCGCACATGATGATGAGCCGCAGCCGCAAATTGCGCGGCGGTGCGCGCCATCGCACGGTGGCGCTGGGCTTGCTGGGCGCCCTTGTGATTGTCGTCCTGGGCGTTCCGCGCTATGCCTGGCCGGGGATGTAAGCCCCTCTCCCTCCCATGCACGCAAAGCCTGTCAGGTGCGAAAGCCTGACAGGCTTTTTCGATGTGTTGGCTCAGTCGGTATGGACAAGCGGCAGAAACAGACGTTTTGGGGGCGCGGTATCGCTGGCGATCCGAAGTGGCAGGTCTTCATCCCCCATCCAGAGAACAGTGAGCCGCACTTGGTCGGCAACAGGCGTAGGCGAAGCAAGTGTATGGCTGGCAAAAGGCGCAAGCGACAGGGTAAAGCCGGTATGGGCGAATTGTGTTCCTTGCAAGAAGGTGGCCTGCACGGTAAGCGTAAAGGGCGTGGTATTGGTGAGTGTGGCGGTGGTGGTGATGGCGCG
This sequence comes from Ardenticatena sp., assembly GCA_015487975.1. Lineage (GTDB taxonomy): Bacteria > Chloroflexota > Anaerolineae > Ardenticatenales > Ardenticatenaceae > Ardenticatena. The sequence continues at coordinate 21,525 of WFOS01000049.1, read as the reverse complement.
TGTGATGACGACCAGCCCATCGCAGGCATCGCCCCAATAGCCCATCAGCAACGTTTCGTCGTCGGCGTCGATCATGCCGTCGCCATCGAGGTCAAGGGCGCTTGTTTCAGGGGCAACTGGCTCTCCAAGATGTGCCTGCACCATGGCAATTTCAGCCCCTGTTGTGGCACCGTCGCCATCCCAATCGTATTGGGCGCATGTCTGGGCACGGGCAACTGCTGCCGGGGCATTCACGAGCCCCCATCCCCACGCATTGTTGGGGTGGGCGTCGTCGTCACCGCCGCATGATGTATCGAGAAAAGGTGTGGCAGTGGATTGCAAAATGTGATGCGTGAGCGCTACTTTGTTTTTGACTTGGGGAGCGCCGCTCCACACCAGCGCTCCCACGCCGGCCACATTGGGCGCTGCCATGCTGGTGCCGCTGAGGATGGCGTACCCACCCCCCACAAACGCGCTGCGCACGTTGCTTCCTGGTGCGGTGATGTTGGGCTTCGTATTGCCTTCGCCAGGCCCGCGGCTGCTGAAACCGCTCAACGTGTTGCTGCTCGTACTGCTGGCAACCGAGAGCGTCTCGATGAACATGCCCGGTGGCATACTCGTGCTGTCGCAGGCGGGGCCTTCATTGCCAGCCGAGGCCACCACAAGAACTCCCGCGGCTTGGAGTGCAGCAACCGCCCGCCGCAACAACAGTGTATTGGTGCTGTTGCATCCTTCGTAGGGCGGGCAGGCCCACGAATTGTTGATGATGTCAGCAGCAAGATCGGGGCGTGGCTCGCTTCCGTCCACTTTCGTGGGGGCGAGGAGCCATTGGAAGCATTCCAGATAGGTTGCAGGCGAGCCAACGCCTTCTTCCATGTTGCGGCATGCGATCCACGTGGCACCGGGGGCAATACCGATACTGTCGGTCGCGGTGCCCCCCACGGCAATACCCGCCACGTGTGTACCGTGCCCGTGGTCGTCACAGGGGATTGGGCTGTCGAAACCGCAGGGATTGCTCCCGTTGCCGCTCATGTCGCTGTGAATGGCGTCATGCCAGGCGTAGTCGTGCGGCTGTGTGCCACTAACGACACGTTCGCGTGTAGCCAGCGCTGGATGCGTGGCTTCGATGCCTGTATCTTGCACGCCGATGACCACGCCTTCGCCAGTGATGCCATTCGCCCAAACGTCGGGCGCTCCCACGCGCGACACATGCCATTCAACGGTGCCGTTCACACGTGTGGGGGCCTCTGCTGGTTGAGGCAGAGGCATGGCATGCGCGCTTTCAAGTGCCAGCCCTACCACATGAGGCTGACGTGCGAGTGCCAACGCCAGGTCGCGTGTGCCGTTGCGAACCAGCAGGGCGTTTACGAGCCAGAAGGAGTGTGCCTCGGCGCCAGCGCGTTCCACCATATGTACAAGTGGGGCTTGCTCGGCGGCGGCATGGGCTTGCCAGCGTGTGACCAGTTGGCGCCGAATCTGGGCAATGTTGCCGGTCATGGGGGGCAGCGTGGTATCGGGCGGGGAAAGAAGCACCCAAAAATCAGCATGCCCCGCAGCGAGGGCAGCGTTCAAGGCAGGGGGGAGGGGCGGTGTTTGGGAAGCCAGCCACGTGATGGGTGCGATCAGGCTGAGAAACACGACCATCGCTATCCAAAAACGCATGGGTCACTCCTGTTGAGGGATGGTGCTGCGCGTGTACATGCATTGTTGGAGAGAGCCGCCCAAAAGGCAAACCGGTTCGCGTTTTGAAGGAAAGCTTGGTTCTCCCCCCTCTTCACAGTAGAATAGCAACATCCATGCTGGTGAAAATGAAAGGAGGCGCGCATGCGTCAGCGTAACGCCTACACCCAGCAACCGCACATTCGCATCATCACTGGGGCATGCCCCCACGATTGCCCTGATACCTGCGCCTGGCAGATTGCCGTGGACGAACGTACCGGCCGTGCGGTGGACATTTGGGGACACCCCGATCACCCAATCACACGCGGGCGGCTCTGCGGCAAAGTCGAACGGTACCTTGACCGTGTCTACCATCCCGAACGATTGACGCAACCCCTCAAACGGGTTGGCCCCAAAGGAAGCGGGCAGTTCGTACCGGTTTCGTGGGACGAAGCTATTACCGCGATTGCTGCTCGTTTGCAGGCAATCATCGCCGAATATGGCCCCGAAGCCGTGTTGCCATATTCCTACGCGGGCACAATGGGCCTCTTGCAGGGGGAAGGCATGGCGTCACGTTTCTTCAACCGCATGGGCGCGTCCCGCTTGGCACGCACCATTTGCGCCACAGCAGGGTTCGAAGGGCTGACGTACACCCTAGGCGCGGCACTGGCTATGGAGACCGAAGCGTTTGCCAAAGCGCGCTTGATTCTGATTTGGGGGAGCAATACCCTCACGAGCAATATGCACTTGTGGCCCTTCGTGCAGAAAGCCCGCTCGCAAGGCGCACGTGTCATTGTGATCGATCCGGCTCGCACGCGCACAGCCCGCGCAGCTGACGAGTGGATTGCCATCAATCCCGGGACCGATGGCGTGTTGGCGCTGGCAATGATGCACGTCATCATCCGCGAGTCACGCTACGATGCCGAGTATGTGGCTCGTGCCACCATTGGGTTCGAGCAGCTTGCCGCGCATGTGCGTGATTGGACGCCCGAACGGGCGGCCGCCATCACAGGTGTGCCCGCCGACCGCATCGAGCGGCTGGCACGTGAGTATGCCACCATACGCCCCGCCGCCATTCGCATCAACTATGGCTTGCAACGCCATGCTGGCGGTGGTATGACCGTGCGTACCATCGCCTGTCTGCCTGCGCTTGTGGGCGCCTGGCGCGATGAAGGGGGCGGCTTGCAGCTGAGCACCAGCGGCGCGTTTCGGTTCGACCGTGCCGTGCTCGAACGCCCTGACCTGCTGGGCGAGCGCCAACCGCGCACCATCAACATGATTCGCTTGGGAGATGCGCTCAGCCTCGATCCGGCGCGGCTGGCACGTGCTCACTATCGCCCGCGTCCAATCGATCCACCGGTGTCGCCTGAAGACGCAGGCCCACCTGTGAAAGCACTGATTGTGTACAATAGCAATCCCGCAGCAGTTGCCCCCAACCAGCCAGCCGTACTCGAGGGCTTGCAGCGCGACGATTTGTTGACTGTGGTGCTGGAACACTTCAAGACCGATACCGCCGACTACGCCGATTACATTCTGCCCGCAACGACGCAGGCCGAACATTGGGACATCGTGAAACCGTATGGGCATTACTACCTGATGCTCAACCGTCCGGCGATAGCGCCTGTGGGTGAAAGCCTGCCCAACAGCGAAATTTTCCGCCGCCTGGCGCACGCCATGGGCTACACTGAGTCTTGCTTCTCCCAGTCGGATGAAGACATCCTGCGCGAATTTGTCGAAGCGCAAACGGATCCGGTGTTCGATGGTATCACGTGGGAGCGCTTGCTGCGTGATGGGTGGGCGCGGCTCAATCTGCCGCAACCGTTCTTGCCCTTTGCCAATGGGGATTTTCCCACACCAAGTGGCCAATGTGAATTGTACAGCGAACGTATGGTGGCCGATGGGTACGCCCCCTTGCCAACGTGGACGCCACCAGCTACATGGCAGAAGATGGATGCTGAAGCCGCCTGGCGGCAAGGGTGGCTCTTCTGCATTTCGCCGCCGGCGCATTCCTTCTTGAACAGCACATTCGTCAATGTCGAACGCCTGCGCCGCCGTGAAGGCGAGCCGGTGCTCTGGATTCACCCTGATGATGCCGCAGCACGTGGGATCGCCGATGGCCGTTTCGTGCGTGTCTGGAATGAACAAGGTGAAGTGCGGTTGCGTGCTCGTCTGACCGAGGACATTGTGCGCGGCACGGTGCTCGCGCCTGGCATTTGGTGGAACAAACTGAGTCCCGATGGACGCAATATCAACCAGGTGACGCCCGCCGACGAAAGCGATATGGGTGGTGGCGCGCGTTTCTACGACGTGTTGGTATGTGTCGCCCCAGTGGCGAATACGCACGCCGAGCATACGGCAATGGCTGCTCCGCTTCTCATCGCCGAATCGACCAAGGGAGTTGACAATTCATGAAGCCGACTGTGGTTGTGTTCGGAAGCCTCAACATGGACCTGGTGGCGCGTGTGCAACGTTTACCATCTCCGGGTGAGACGTTGACAGGCCAGCAGTTTGAGACGACACCGGGGGGGAAGGGTGCGAACCAAGCCGTTGCCGCTGCCCGCTTGGGCGCACCAACCGCCATGGTGGGGCGTGTGGGCGCGGATGCCTTTGGCGAACAATTGCTGGCATCATTGGCAAGCCATGGCGTCGTGACAGATGCCATCCTGCGCGATACCGACGCCCATACCGGTGTGGCGCTTATCAATGTGGCGCAGAATGGCGACAATGCTATTGTCGTTGTGCCTGGGGCCAACGGCCGCGTGCAGTCGGCCGATGTGGAACGCTTGCGCCCGTTTCTTGCTGACGCGGCGATCTTGCTTGTGCAACTCGAAGTGCCGCATGAGGCCGTGCTAGCGGCGTTGCGTCTTGCACGTGAAATGGGTGTGCGCACGATTCTGGACCCCGCCCCGGCGCAGGCCGACCTGCCGGATGAGCTGCTGGCTTGTTGCGATATTCTCACCCCCAACGAGCATGAAGCCGCCATTTTGGTGGGGGGCACCATCACCACGGCGGTGGAAGCCGCCGAAGCCGCTGAAACCTTGCGGGCGCGTGGGGCATCGGTGGCAATCATCACACGGGGCGAAAAAGGCGCGACGGTGGCCGTTGCCGAAGGTGTCTGGCACCAGCCACCCTTCCGAGCCAGTGTGGTGGATACTGTGGGCGCGGGGGACGCCTTCGATGGGGCCCTGGCGGCGCTGTTGGCCGACGGGCAGGACCTGGCAACGGCTGTGCGCTGGGCTGCTGCCGCCGGGGCGCTTGCCGTGCAGCGGCATGGGGCTCAGGCAGCCATGCCCACTCGTGAAGAAGTTTTGGCGCTGGTGCAAAGCAAGCGTCCGTAGCCAGAGACAAGACACGTGTGCCCTGTCCGAGCAGCATGGGCAGCGCTTTTTTTCTGCCTGGTGTGGTAAATTTTCAAAATTTCGTACCAAAAACACCACAAAACTTTGTGCAATCTTGCCCCTCTTGTCGCCCACTTGTATAATCGGCACCATCGAGAAAAGGCATACGACGCCATCAGCTGCTTTTGCCAACATGTATGCTGGCAGAGCACACGAGCCGTGGGGACTCATACATGAACCAACAAACGCCACCCATCGGCGCACCAAAACCAGCACCACCACGACGACGTGGGCTGTCTCTGCTCGTCTGGGGGCTGGTAGGCGTCATTGTCCTGGCTCTGCTGGCCTTACCACTGTTGGTGGTCATGCGCATGATTGCTGCACGCAGCGAACCACCAACGGGCTGGCTGGCGACCGATGCAGTTGGGCTCTTGCAGTTGGACGCCGTAGATACCGGTTTGATGCTTGATTGGATAGGTGGCGTACCGGATGGGCAGAGTATCGAAACAGCGTTGGCTTCGCAGGAATATGCAACCGCCTACGCATTCGTGCTCTTTGCCCCCGACCTGGACGACCGCGAGCAGGCCATGTTCCTGGTGCGGTTGGCGGAAGCGCAAATGGCAGAAGACGAAGATCGCGCCGCTCGTCTTTTCGTATTGGCCGGGCAGGCCGCGTTGACCTCTCCCTTCATCGATGACGTAGCCCGAGGGCAAATCCTTCTGCAAACAGGCGACGGCTTGGAACAGCTGGGCGAACGCACAGCCGCCCTGCGTGATTGGCAACAGGTTTCGATCCTGGCACGTTTTGCACCCGAAATATCGCCACCTGTGCGCGAAGCCTTGTTGCAGCACTTGATGGAACGCTATCAAGCCATTGGCGAGGATGCCCGTGTGGCAGCGGTGCAAGAAGCATTGCAAGTGCTCGGCACACGTGATTTGGGTGTGGTGAAGCCCGTTCCCGTGGATACGCGACCTGCACCAGCGCCTTGGCCCCCCTTCGTGCTGGAACGAGTAGAGGCACGCCAGCGAGTAGCTCGCGAAATCCGTTTCGCCCTGCAAACGGGGGGCACCCCTGCGTGGGACCAGCTCGAAGCAGCGCTAATGGATGAAGAGTCAGCCATTCAGACGTGGCTTGCCGACCCTGACGAGCCCAACCCGTTTGGGCGGCAAGAGCGCTACCGTCGTTGGATACAGCAGATGCGTGTGTTGAGCCGTGGGGTGGTTGGGAAGGGGCATTTGCCGCAGTGGGAATCTCGCCGTGCGGAATTCGACCTGATTGCGGCCCAACTATGGAACCAGCGTGAATTGGAAATTCATTTGGCGCTTGAAAACCGCCCACCCGAAGAGCAGGCGCTGGTCGAACGCATCTGGCTGGAAGCCCGTTTACATGCCGCGCTCATATACAGCGATCCGGGGGGCTCGCGTGATGGATTGCATGTCCGCCTGGCAGATATCAACGGCATGGTGGCGGATGATGCACGATTGCGTCTGATCGTTCAAAAAGACGATGTGACCAACATGCGCTATTGGCGGCTTCCAATTGGCTACTTTACTGGGCAAATCGATGCCTTCGAGGTGTTTCGATAACGTCGATACGCCAGCCTGTTGCGGAAACGGGGTACCTCTGGCACAATAGACCATGCATACCTGATTCACCCACTTCAACTTAGGAAAACAGGCATACACGGAGCCTCAGTATGCAAAATTGGAGTGAAGAACAACTGAACATCGGCATCGCCGTTATGGCTGTGCTTACCATCTTGGCACTTATGGTTATTGGATTGCTGTGGATACGTCCAAGCATGTTAGCGCCAGTCGGGCTGGCGCATCGCCCCCCGACACCCACCCAGCGTCCTGTGGCAACCCTGCCACCCACCTGGACACCAACGGCAACGCCAACACAGACCCCGACGCCCACTTCGACTCCGACGGAGACGCCATTGCCAACGGGAACGGCTGCGGCCGTTGCGACTGAAACGGCCATAGCAATCGAAGGAACACCCACCCCCGACTTGGTGGCGACTTTGACGGCACTTCCAACAGATACACCTATTCCATTCCCGACATCGCCACCACCACCGCCCCCGCGCACGGGCGGTACAGGGGGGACTGGTGGCGGTGGCAGTTCGGCACCGCCTGTCCCCACGCCTACACCAATGCCGCTCTACATTGTGACCAACTCGCTGGGTGGGGTGCGCTGTGAAGAAATGAAGTTCTTTGGCTACGTGTACAACAACAATGGCACCCCGCGCTCGAATGTGACTGTGCGCGTCTTCAACGAGTTTGGCTATCAGCAAGATGCTGTGACGCAGGCCGATGGCTACTGGGAAGTCTACCTGGGCCCTGGCCCTGCCCCAGAACGGGCGGGTACGTGGCACCTTGTGTTGCTGGAAGATGGGCAGCGTGCCAGCGAAGAGATTGCGTTTGTCATGCCACGTGATTGTAGTGGTGTCACCGTGGTACGTGTCGATTGGCAACGTACCTTGCCCTGAGTATCTCGTGCCTTTTTTCAATTTTTTGATAGAATGTTGTACGGAAAATAAACTTTTTGTTGACCAAGAATTATGCTTCCCGTACAATGAAGCATGACTCGTATGGCTCCATACGTGTGGAAAAGCGGAGACCAGTTTGACATGAAACCACAAATGCAGACCTCTGTCATCAAACGGCTGCTCTTGTTCTTTGGGGGGGCTTTGCTCCTGCTGTTTGGCCTTGGTGGGCAGGCAGGGTTTGGAACTGGCGTTGTGCTGGCCCAGGGGGGCACTGGTTCGATTCAAGGTACTGTCTATCTGGACAGCAACGGAAACCAGGCCTTCGACCCTGGCGAGACACCAGTCCAAGGTGTTCTGGTGCGCCTGTATGCCTTGGGCGACAATACGGTGCTGGCTCAGCAAACAACGACAACCGCGACACCGAACTACCTCTTTGCCAATGTCGCCCCAGGTCAGTACCGCGTCGAAATCGATACGACGGGAACTGCCTACTCACCGAGTGGTGGTAATGAGCGCATTGTGACCGTGTTCGCTGGTCTGGCCAGTGAAGCCAACTTCCCGGTATTGCAACGCCAGGTGACCGCAACACCGCCGCCGGGGGCAACACCGGCGCTCACACCAACGTCGCAGCCAACTTTTACGCCACCGCCGCCAACTTCGACACCACCGCCAACTTCGACGCCCCTTCCAACCTCGACGCCTGTCCCATCGCCAACACCCACCGGGACGGTCACACCGACGCCGACCCAAACACCAACGCCTTCTCCCACGGGGACGTTGTTCCCGATTACACCCATTTTGATTACAACGACACCGGGTGTCTATGTCTCGGTCACACCATCGCTTGTTACGCGCTTACCCGATACGGGGGGCGGCAATATCGCCTTGTTACTGGCAATCGGCTTTGGCACACTGCTGGTGTTCGTTGCCGGTTTGCGCCGACTCTTCCAAGACACCGTCTGAGGAGTGCCTATGCGTTCGACAAAAACGATAGCGCTGGTGGGGTTTTGTGTGCTGGCGCTGTTTTTGGGGATTGGACGTGCCCTTGTGATGGCCGACCAGCCTGATCGAGCGACCCCCACGCCCTACGCGCCACCAGAAGAAATAGCACCTCAGGGCGATGCTCCGGCATCGCCCGATGCGTTGCCAGACCTGGTTGTCACGCATGTCAATGTCTTTCCGACGACGCCCGTTGTCAGTGAGACGGTTGTCATTCAGGTCGCGATCAAAAATCAGGGAGACGTCAATCTGCCTGCTGGCAACAACTTCTTCGTGGATCTGTACATCGACCCGCCCTTGCCCCCACAACCAGGCATCGATATTGGGCCACCAACCTTTACATGGGGCGTCCAATCGTGGTACGTGGACGATGGCAATGTATGGACGCTCAGTTTCTCTACGACTTTTACCGATACAGGCCGTCACAACGTCTATGCAGTCATCGATCCGACGGGTGTCGTCGTCGAAAGCGATGAAGAAAACAACGTGACGGGGCCTACCCAGTTCGAGGTCATTACGTCGGCGTACTGGCAGCAATCGAGCCACTCCGACTTTCAAAAAGGATTCTCGAATTTGGACTTGTCGCATCCGCGTGGGCTCATGCAGATTGGGCTGTTCTACGACCGCTATATCGCTTCCCAGGCAACGCAGCTCAATTACGCGTTGCAGTATTTCGACGAACCAGAATTCGATCGCGAGATTTACTTCCCCGATTACGCTGTCATTACCGAGACGGGCTTGCAAATTGCACCTGTCATGGTGAAAGGCCCCAATGCTACGGATGAAGTCGCCATCGTGTGGGAGGATTGGCGGAATGGAACGACCGATGCCGACATTTACTTTTCACGCTCGACCGACCAGGGGCGTACTTGGAGTACGCCAGTCCGCATTACATCGGATGCAGACAGCATCCATGTTCAGCGGACACCATCGCTTATTTACAACGAAGCCTGCGGAACATATCATGCCGTGTGGGCGGACAATCGGCTCGGTTCGTTCGATATTTGGCATGCGTATTCCACCGACAATGGTGCCACGTGGATCGAGGATCCTCTACCCATCAACGATCTCAATGTGAACCCTACTGCCGACCAAACGGCCCCTGCAATTGGGGTTGATGCGTTTGGCAATCTTTTCGTGGCATGGCAGGATCGACGCAATGGCAACGACGATATTTATTTTGCCTATGGAAGTGGCGGTTGTTTGAATTGGACGTGGGGAGCCAATGTCTTCGTCACCGACGATCCCGAGGCCACTGCACAAGACCAGCGATTGCCACAATTGAGTGTCTCGACATATGGAAACACCCCCAACGATGTGTATGTGTTCATCGTCTGGCAGGATATGCGCTTCGATGGGGGGGATATTTTCTTGGGTATCGGGCAACCGTCGCCTGCACCACTCTATTTCACGTTCGATATCGACGTTCAGATGAATACCGATGGAACGACAGCCCTGCAACTCGATCCCGCCTTGGATTCGATGCCCTTGCAGGTTGAAATCGACTTTCAGATGGAAGACGACAACAACAATCCCATCAAATGTAAGGCAACGCTACAAACCAATGTGGCACATGTCGCATGGCAAGATTATCGGAATGGGAACCCCGACATTTACTACGCTTGGCTTTTCACCGATTACAAAATCTTGTCCGTGATCGGTGACGATCCAATCCTGTGTGCGAGCGGCGGAAACATCATCGAGACGGAGTTTGCGCCCTTCACGTCGTATGGCAATGTCAATGTAAGCGCCTATACGGTCGAACCATTGTCGAATGCGTGCTGGGGGCCGGACTCGAGAAGTGCGGAGCCAATGGAAACACGTTGGCAAGGGGAACCGACGGTTGCCGTCGCCAATCCTTACCAAGTTTTCATTGCATGGAGCGATGGACGGAGCAGTGATGACCTCAACTACGACATTCATATTGCTGGAATGAGCAATCTAACCGAAGATGCAACGCCCACGACGAACTTCACAGAGCGTGTTGGTGTCGCCAATGTCAACGACAACCTCAAACGGCTGGATCTGCTCATTGCCTCGGACAAGCAACGATACAACCAACTCTACGATGAGTATGCACCTGCGGGCGTCCGCCAGCGTCGCCCTTCATTGGTCACACGGGTTTCGAATGTCATTACGCCCACGCTGAACACGGAATGGCTGCCATTCGCCATTGCGTGGGATGATACGCGCTACGATGACTCGTTCTCCGGCACCATAACCAACCGTGATATTTTCGCGGCGCCTTTCGTCTCCGAGATGGCATGTGCCGAGGGCACACCTCTCTGCTTGCTCAATGGGCGACGTGTTGGGCAGTACACTGCACAGGAAGCAATCGATACGCGCGGCTACCAAGCATGGGGAACGTACATCTCGCCTGTTTTCGATGCTGGGAGCGAGGCGATTTGGTTCGATATCCAGTGGTGGGGGGCAACTCAGTTCGACAGTAGTTTGCTCTTGCAGGTGCGTCTCGGCAACACCCCGACACCCCCGCTCGATGATGTCAACGATGGGAATTGGACACGGTGGAGTGGCGTGGGTGGGGCTGGTGGCTACTACGATGCACCGGGGCAAAACATTCGCGATGAAGATGGCTCACTGTTCCCACGCTACCGCTATGCCCAGTATCGGGTGCTCATCAACCAAAATCGCCCGACGACAGGATTGACGAACCCGCTGAATGGGGCCTGTGTCTCGCAAGTCAAGCTTGCGTATGAGCCAATCAAGCATACGGTCTACTTACCGCTTATGCTCAATGGCTCGTACCAGACCACAGCAAAACCAAACGATACGTACTACGACGCATTGCAATGGGATATGCGTATCAGCAACTTCGAAGCCGCTTGGGCACAAAGTCGTGGGAACGATGTTACCATTGCCATCGTCGATACAGGTGTGGATTTGAACCACCCCGATTTGAAACCCAATCTTGTCGCTGGTTGGGATTTCGGAAACAACGATGGGGTGCCGCAAGATGTGGATGGGCATGGCACGCATGTGGCTGGCCTGGCGGGAGCAGTGGGCGACAACGCGCAGGGGATTGCGGGGGCAGCCTGGAATGCCAAGATCATGCCGCTCAAAGTTTTTGCCGACGGAAGCCAGCAAGCAACGGATGCCGCAATCAGCGCTGCCATTCAGTACGCTGCCGATCATGGTGCGGATGTCATCCATTTGAGCGTCGGTGGCCCAGACGATAGCCAAGCGATACGTGACGCGATTGCGTATGCACGTAGCAAGGGCGCTGTGATCGTCGCTGCTGCCGGGAACGAGTACGAGAATGGGAACCCCGTCATCTACCCTGCTGCGCTTGCGGATGTGATTGCCGTTGCGGCTGTGACGAGCGAGCGGCAACGTGCCTCTTACAGCAGCGTGCATAGTTATGTCGATGTGGCAGCCGGCGGCGGTGATCCCGCAAATGCCACCGATCCTGTCATTCAACATTGGGTGTGGAGTACCTACCCAACAAGCCTTGGCGGCGCACCTGCCACAGGCTACAACAAGATGTCAGGAACGGCTCAGGCGGCAGCACACGCATCGGGGCTGGCAGCCTTGTTGCTTAGCCGCAATTCGGCGTTGAGCCCCGATGATGTAGCAACGTTGATGAAGGGAACGGCCGACGACTTAGGGGCACCGGGCGTAGACAACGAATTCGGGTATGGGCTCCTCGATGCAGGCAGTGCAGTGTCCAGTGCGGTGGTAACGACCATGCAAGAACGCTTTGCCCCCTTGCGAAAGTACGTTCACGTTTACAAAGATGCCCCCGACCTTTTGCGGCAGGAAAACAACTGGGTACCGGGCGAATTGCTTGTGGCATACGACGACGCAACAACCCTTTCCACGTTCGATGACGTCTTGTCCACATACGGGGCCAAACGTGTCGAACAAGTCTTGTCCACGGGCGTTTGGCTCGTTCGCGTACCCGAAGGACGTGAGGTTGCTGTACGAGCGGCCTTGCGTACACAGCCGGGTATCCGCTATGTCGAATTGAACTACCTGCGCACCTTGCAGTAGTCTTCTTGATTGCGTTGTGCATGTGCCCCCGCTCATTCAGGGGGCACATTGGTTTCCCCTAAAAGTGACTCTTTTCCCTTCTATGAGGCAATGTGTCCTATTCATCTCTCCCTTTGGTCCTGATAAGATGCGCGTACAGAAACGACCCGATGTCCAGATATTCGGATAGGGCTTGCGATGGCAATGAACACGACAACATGGACACCGCTCGACATTGGCTGGATTTTGTTGGCCAAGCGCATTCTGACCACGCCGCGGCGTCTCGATGTCTTGCTGGTACTTGCCAGGGCGGGGGCAGAGGGATGCACCATGGCAGAGTTGGTTGCTCATCTGGGGAATTCCCCGTCCCTTCTCCAACGAGAGATTGCTGATTTGCGCTTCATGGGGCTTGTGCAAGTCACTCACGCCGCACCTGAGCGATTCACCCTTGCCGAGCACCCGCTCAAAGGCTACGTCGAACGCCTTGCACGTTATACACAACATGCACCACAAGCGTCGTCATCATCGTAACGATTGCTCCTGCCAAGGGCGGTCCGAGGCTTCGTAGCCGCCCCGCTCTCCTTGTACACCCTCCTGCCCCTCTGTTTGACGTGTCTCCTCGCCTGACTACAATTTCGTCAGCGAAATATTTTGCAATACAAAGCAATTGTGAAAATAGTGCACAGAGGAGACCATGAACTTCAATCGCTTTACCGAACGAGCACAAGATGCCATCGCACGTTCGCAAGAAATTCTGCTACGATACCAACATACGCAGCTCGATGTTGAACATGTCTTGCTGGCGTTACTGGAACAACCTGATGGGCTGGTTTCGCAAATTCTGCAACGCCTGGATGTGGACATTGAGCGGATGAAAGCGCGCCTGGATGAAATTTTGAAAGCGCAGCCCAAAGTACGCTTTTCGGGGGCGACACCCGCCCAGCAAGTCTATGTTACGCCATCCGTCCAGCGTCTGGTGTTGTTGGTGAGCCAGGAAGCCGATAAGATGGATGACGAATACATCTCGACCGAGCATATGCTCCTGGGGATCGCTCGCCTGGCAGAACAGCAGAAGCAGACACCGCTGGGACGGTTGTTCGCTGAATTCGATATTCATCTCGAAGACTTGTACGATGTCATCGATGAAATGCGTGGTGGTCAGAAGGTCGATGATCCATACGCTGAAACACGCTATCAGGCGTTGGAAAAGTACGGACGCGACCTGACCAAACTGGCTGCCGAAGGGAAGTTGGACCCCGTCATTGGGCGCGAGGCCGAGATTTTGCGTGTGATGCGCGTGCTTGCACGGCGCAAGAAGAACAACCCCGTGCTCATTGGCGAAGCTGGCGTCGGCAAGACGGCGATTGTCGAAGGCTTGGCGCAAATGGTGGTGGCGGGGGATGTGCCCGACCACCTGCGCGGCAAGCGTATCATCGAGCTCGACCTGGGGGCGATGGTGGCTGGTTCACGCTTCCGCGGCGAATTCGAAGAGCGCCTGAAAGCCGCCATGGACGAAATCATCGATGCAGAGGGTGAAATCATCTTGTTCATCGATGAGTTGCACAACTTGGTGGGCGCCGGCGCCGCCCAGGGGGCCATGGATGCCAGCAATCTGATGAAGCCGATGTTGGCACGGGGCGAGTTGCAAGTGATCGGAGCGACCACACTCGATGAATATCGCAACTATATCGAAAAGGATAGCGCCCTGGAACGTCGCTTTGCGCCGGTTTTCGTCGAAGAACCCAGTGTCGAGGATACCATCGAGATGCTCAAAGGGTTGCGCCGCCGATACGAACAGCACCACAATGTCACGATTACCGACGAGGCCATCGAAGCGGCAGTGCGGCTCAGCCATCGCTATGTGACCGATCGCAAACTGCCCGACAAAGCGATCGACTTGGTGGACGAAGCCGCTGCTAAACTGCGCGTGGATGCATTCAATATGCCGCTTGACTTGCGCACGCGTAAGCAGGAAATCGACCGACTCGCCACACTCGAAGAAGAAGCGTGGCAGAATCGCGATTACGAAACAGCAGCCACCTACAAGAGTCAACGTATCGTGCTGGAACAAGAACTCTTGACAGCGGTGGAAGCATGGCGTGCCGAACAAGGGCTGGATGAGACGGTGGACGCCGAAGACGTCGCCGAAATCGTCTCGTCCTGGACGGGGATTCCCGTCAAGCGGATGATGCAGAAGGAAGCCGAGAAACTGTTGCACATGGAAGACTACCTACGCCGCCGTGTTGTTGGGCAGGATGAGGCGATTGCCGCCATTAGCGATGCCATTCGCCGTGCCCGCAGTGGGCTGAAAGACCCTAAGCGCCCGATTGGCTCGTTCATCTTCCTGGGGCCAACAGGTGTAGGGAAGACCGAACTGGCGAAGGCGCTGGCTGAATTCCTGTTCGATGACGAAGACGCCATGGTGCGGGTGGATATGAGCGAATTCCGCGAACCGCACACGGTCAGTCGCCTGATTGGATCGCCGCCAGGATATGTCGGGTATGGGGAAGGCGGCCAGTTGACCGAACAGGTACGCCGCCGCCCGTTCCAAGTGGTCTTGTTCGACGAAATCGAGAAAGCGCACCCAGAAATCTTCAACGTGTTGTTGCAAGTGCTAGATGATGGGCGCTTGACCGACGGGCAAGGGCGCACGGTGGACTTCCGCAATACCGTCATCATCATGACGTCGAACTTGGGGACGCGCTACATGCAGCGGGGTGGCCCGCTTGGCTTCCGTGTGGGTGAACGTGGTGACGAAAACGTGTTGCGTAATGCCGAGGTCGAGGAAGATTTGAAGCGCTCGTTCCGCCCAGAATTTTTGAATCGTGTAGATGAGGTGATTGTGTTCCGCGCGCTGACAAAGGAAGACTTGCACCAGATTGTGGATTTGCAGGTCAAGTACCTGGCGGAGCGCGTGTTGGAAACAGGGCTTTCGATCGAATTGACAGATGCCGCACGCGACTGGCTAGCCGACAAGGGCTACAACCCCGAATTTGGGGCGCGTCCGTTGAAGCGTGTCATTCAACGCCATGTAGAGACGCCCCTCAGCCACCACTTGCTGGCTGGGGAGTTCCGCGAGGGTGATACGATCGTGGTGGATGTCGCCGATGGTGAGTTGACGTTCCACCGCAAAGCGGGCGCAGAGGCGCCGATGGAGAACGAGGCCTAAGACTCAATGGCAATGCAAAGGCACGGTTCATGTGACCGTGCCTTTTTGCTTTTCAATGGGGCAGCGCTGTGGCAACACCGACACGGGCGCACATGTCCGCAAGGGGGCATTGCAGGCATCTAGGGCGTGTGCCTGTACAAATGAATTTGCCAAATGGAACGAGCAGGCGGTTGATGTCAATCCAGTAGCGGCGCGGCAGCTTCTTTTCAAGTTCATGCAAGGTTTCTTCGGGAGTGCGTGTGTTCACGTATCCCCAACGGTTGGTGATACGGTGAACGTGGATGTCAACGGCGATGAAAGGCTCGCCACATGCAATTGCCAGGGTCAGATTTGCGCATTTGGGCCCCACACCTTTGAAAGCCAACAACGTTTCGCGATTGCAGGGCAATCTGCCACCAAAACGATCGACTGCCTCTCGGGCAATTGCCATGATTTGTGCTGCTTTGCGTTCGTGGAACGAGACGGCGCGGATGAGCGCATCGAGGCGTTGTTCACCCAGTGCCAGAATGTCGCTGGGCGTGCGAGCCTGGGCAAAGAGTGCACGGGCCACAGGAAGTGTGACTTCATCGCGCGTGCGGATGGAGAGGATGCAGGCGACAAGGATCTCGAACACGCTGGTGTGTCCTTCTTCGGCGAGTTCGAACAAGGCTGCTTGGGGAAATGGGCGTACAGCGACTTCGACGCGGCGCATGGCTTCGTCGATGTCGAACGCCTTTTTGGGCATATGTGCCTCCGAGTGTATGGATAGATTGTCGCTCGGACGAGGTTGGCAGTGGTCTGGGCTCCCTCACGCTTGTCGAAAAGCGCATACGAAAAAACATGCCCCCGGTAGGATTCGAACCCACGACCTAGGTCTTAGGAGGACCTTGCTCTTCCACTGAGCTACGGGGGCATGTTCGCTGCCATTATAAATTGGCTTTGTCGTACGTCAATCGTGCCGCATCGTATCAAGTCAGTTGGTACGCCACTTCTCATACACACTCAGGCGCTTATACGGCGAATTGGATTTGAAGTGCCAACCTGCGTCTTCCCATGCGGCGCACCAAGTTTCATTGTCAGGGATGAAGGCGACGAGGCGCTGTACATCCTCGCAGGCAGCACGTTCGCGCACCACATGCCCGGCCCATGCCAGCCCATCGGCGTCACCTGCTGCCAGGAGCGTCCAGGCATCGCCATCTTCGACATCAGGTGGGGGAATGGCAACGACCAGCGCACGGATGCGGCCATCGGCTTCGCGCCAGCCCATCAGGCGTCCTTCGGCCAGCCATTCGCGCAGAAGGGGATCGCGCAGGCGCGGGAATGTCCACCCAGCAGCAAAACGATTGGCGTGGGTGCGGCGATGGGGAGAAGCGGTGAGCAGTGCTTCGATGGCTGCGAGATCATCCACTGACAGATGGGTTGGTGTCGGTGTGGGGGCTTCCGAGAGTGTTTCGGCTTCATAGAGCAGCCAGTCGCCGCACCAACGCATGCCGCTTTCCGCGCACAGGTGGCGCACAATATCGTTTGCCGTAGCGAGCGACGCGACCCGTATGCTAGGGTGGCTGAGGGCGTAGCGCAGGTTGGCTTCGTGCATGGCTTTGCCCAATCCACGTCCATGGTAGTCGGGGTGCAGCCGTAGCCCCTGCAACCAGAGTTCGTCGGGGGCAATGTGCACCATGTGCGTGATGGCGATTGGCACGCCCTCGAATACTCCTACGAGCAGCGGTTCGTCGTCGTCCAGCCAGGCGTGCCATGTCTCCAACACGTAGTCCTGTTCGCCTAAGACGCGTGGCAACCATTGCATGATGGCGTCGGTATCGTCATGCCGTGCAGGGCGCACCACCAGATCATGCGCGTAAATGGTGGATTGGCTCATGGCGTCCCTCCTTGGTGCGAAAGACCTGATGATCTTCACTGTTTGGCTTGGAGACGCTATCTCGTTGACACATATTGGCATGGTATCAGGCTGACGCACGCCACAAGCAACGAGACGACGCTTCGTCGAGATGATTAGGATGCCACCTTTTCGACAATCGTCGCAATCCCTTGTCCAACACCGATACACATCGTCGCGAGCCCGTAGCGCACGTTCTCACGGCGGCGCATTTCGTGCACGAGCGTGGTGAGAATGCGTGCACCTGAACAGCCGAGCGGATGTCCCAGCGCGATTGCGCCCCCATTGACGTTGACAATATCCGGATTCAGGCCTAGTTCGCGGATACAGGCCAGCGCCTGGACGGCAAAGGCTTCGTTCAATTCCACGAGATCGATATCTTCGACACGCAAGCCAGCACGGGCGAGCGCCTTGCGTGTGGCGGGGATGGGGCCCAACCCCATGGTGCGGGGATCGACACCGGCCACCGCCATGCTGACGATGCGTGCCATGGGTTTCAGCCCTTGCCGCTCGATTTGGTCGCGATTGGCGAGCAGCAACGCCGCAGCTCCGTCGTTGATGCCGCTGGCATTGCCAGCCGTCACAGTTCCATTGGGGCGGAAGGCTGGTTTCAGCCGCGCGAGTTTTTCCAGCGTCGTATCGGGGCGGGGGTGTTCATCGGTATCGACGATGATGGGAGGTCCTTTGCGTTGTGGCACTTCCACGGGCACGATTTCATCTGCGAAGCGCCCACTTTCGATGGCGGCTTTGGCTTTCATCTGGCTTTCATAGGCGAAGCGGTCTTGCTCCTCGCGCGAGATGTGCGTCAGGTCGTAGATGTTTTCGGCGGTTTCGCCCATGCTTTCCAGTGGGAACATGGCTTCCATTTTGGGGTTGGGGAAACGCCAGCCGAGCGTCGTATCGTAGGCAGTGAGATTGCCACGTTGAAAGGCATACTCGGCTTTGGGAATCGCGTAGGGGGCGCGGCTCATGCTTTCCACCCCACCGGCAATGATGATTTCGGCATCACCGACCATGATGGTGCGAGCGCCATAATGCACAGCATCCATGCTCGACCCACACAGGCGGTTGATCGTCGTCCCGCCGACAGTGATGGGCAATCCGGCCAACAAGAGCGCCATGCGAGCGACGTTGCGGTTGTCTTCACCAGCTTGGTTCGCACACCCAAAAACGACGTCTTCGATGCTTTCGGGGTCGACACCAGTGCGCTCGACCAAGGCGCTGATAACGAGGGCGGCCAGATCATCGGGACGTACACGTGCCAATGCGCCACCATGTCGGCCAACGGGCGTTCGGACTGCATCTACAATGTACACATCGTTGTGCATTGGTGTGCCTCCTTCCTTATTATCATATCGGTAATGAAACGCGCCTTCTGGTTCATTGCAGAAGGCGCGTTCTCGTTCGTGGAACCGATCATTCACGTTCCAATTCGGCAATGGGGATGAAAACGGCTTCGGGCGTGACTTGCTCTTCCAACTCGGGACCAGGGTCGCTCCATCCCTGTTCCGAGACACGCATCAGCGGTTTGACCGTCATATCGCGATCGACCACGATTTGGCATGCGAGGCGCACTTTCCCCAGCAAGCCGCTTTCTTTGAGTTTCTCGTATTCGGCGCGTGTCATCACATCAGGTTCACCCTCGATGAATTCGACACGACACGTTGTGCAGCGGGCAAAACCACCGCAACGGTGACCAATATCCACGCCGCAAGATTCGATGGCTTTGGCAAGTCGGGTCCCTTCGGTAACTTCACAGGTTCCGAAACCGACGATGTTGAGTGTTGGCATAGGCATTCTCCCTCTCGCATTTGTCGCTTGTCGGCAACGAAGGCGTATGGACTGTATCGAGCAAAGCCATTTTCGTCAAAATCGAAGATGTCGAACGAGGCAACAATAGACACAACACTTCTCTTCGTGTGAAGAGGGGCATTCCTATGTCCTGGCGGTCGCGTCCAACATGTCGGTATGGTCAGATGCGCTCTTGGCATAGTTGGTAGCGCCAGATTATGCTCTCCATGGTAGCACACGCTTGGTTGGTTTCCATACTACACCACCGCTTCCTGTACCACGACCGTAATGGCTTCCTTCACTTCTCCGTCATAGTTTTTCATCGTCCCGGAACATACCCTTTTTCGAGAACCATCCACCCAATGCCTGCTGGTGGCATCTCTACTTGAAGATCACGGTACGGCTTCCACTGGATTGTCCGAAGCGACACGTACCTGCCTGATATCGGTTCCTCTCTTATACTGCCGCGACCACAACATCGATTCGCCCTTGCGCGAGCCAGTGCTTGCTTCCCTGCTAGACTTTCGCGTCTAAACGCAGATCATTGCTCTTCGGCTTCCACTCGTGGTAATTGGCCGCTTCTCGGCTACACGCCGACCAGTGAGTGCCCATCTCTTCCGTCAAGAGACTCCGCGTAGAAGCCGAGTAGCCAGATTGGCACCGGATGTACACACTATGCTGGGAGGCCAGACTGCGATATCGGTCTTTCTATTGGCACGTGATAGTGGGAGAATGTATCCGTCGAATTACATCATCTCGAAAAGTTAGAATTTACAAGAAGCGATGAGTACAAATGTACTCATAAATTGAGTACACGTGTACCTATACAAACGCATTTCACATTGCTATACTGTCGCCTGCGCATATTTGATACTTCAACTAAAAAGGGAGCAAAATGATGCGCCGTTTTACTCGTGAGGGATGATTACCACTTACATTTAGAAGGAGGTATTCGCTATTGATCGAGTCCCGTGAGTTACTCTTTTACCTACGGGGTTTACTGATCCAGTCTCCAAAGCCAACTTGATTCTTGTTGGGATGCAGGAGGCACACACCTTCTGCATCCCGTTTTCGGAGAGGAAGATCAATTGTCTCGTATTCAGGCAGCAAATTTGGGAGGTCGAAAATGGACATGTTTTTATTCAACCAGTTGTTCAACATTGTGCTACTGATAGGCTGGCCTATTTTGAGTGTGCTTGCAATATTCGATCTGCGTAGGCGTAATATCGCTGGTAGCACACAGGCTCTGTGGACATTGATCATATTGATCATTCCGTTTTTAGGGGCGATCGCGTTTTGGCTTGTTCAGCCAAACCATGGCATCGAAGGTGAACGAAGTCCCTGAAACGAGAGACCGATCGAACCGGATGAGCTGGGATCAGGTTTTCCGAGATGGCTTTTCACTTCTGGATAGTGTGATCGAGGGAGCAAGCGTACGCCCCGCCAGTGTCCGGGAGATTTTCCCCGGGGTTTGGTTACTCGGATCGGTGTACCCAGTTGGGGACACTGTACACCGATGGAGGCTATGGGAGTGCAGAGGACAACGTTCTGGTTGGAGAAAGCGGAGGTGACGCTGGTACAAACGAACGTTGGAGGCCAGCCCAAAGTGGTGGCATCCTGTACGTAGGTGCATGTCCATGTTCGGCCATACCCATGGCCGAACATCTGGCTGAGAGAAACACAAACAAGCGCATCGAAGAAGGTAGTTTTTGCATCGAAGCGGCATCTGTGCTGTCTTTGCTTTCTTGGGTTCGCCTCTTGATCTCGACTTGGCTTTTCGAAAGAGGGTGAGCGTACTGACTGCTAAGAGGTTTTTCAAGGGCATGTCCCTGACTATCTCCAAGTGTTCCATTGACCTTGCAAAGACCATGCATAGCCGCAGATATCCCCTTCGCGTCTGGTGATTACCCAGATCTCTGCACGACGAGTGAAAGGGGTGAGCAAGGGATACGAAAGCACCCCGCCTGGCCTCGAGAGGCACGCACGCCTGACGTTACTTAAGGTGCGACGCACCTGCCAGAGGTGCGTCGCACCTTCTATCTGATCTCCATCGGTGCGCACGCGTTCCAAGGCCCAGCAGCCCCGCCTCGCCCTGCCCCCAGCGTGTCGGCGGCCGAAGGCCCCCTCGTGAGCCCTCACGCGCGAGAAGCGGCCAACACCAGCACGGCATGGCCCAGCACTCCACTCCCGTTCTCCCCGCCCCAAGACCATCAGCAACGGCGTGATGGTGTGGTAC
>WFOS01000048.1 GCA_015487975.1 Ardenticatena sp. | reverse complement strand
GGGTAGGGCCGCTGGGCCTGCTCAGGAGGAGCGACGCACCTGCCAGGTGCGTCGCTCCTTGAGTAACGTCAGTCGTGCGAGCCTCTCGAGGTCAGACGGGGTGCGTTTGTATCCCTTGCTGCGCAGGCGCCGTCGGTCTGGAAAGAGACGGGTGGATAGCTGAGGTGCTGCGTTTCGGGTGCCACACTGTCACGGCGTTGCTGATGACCGTGGGGTGGGGAGAAGGGGATTGGAACCGTGCTGGTGTCGGTCGCTTCTCGCGCGTGAGGACTCACGAGGGGGCCTCGGCCGCCGACACGCTGGGGGCAGGGTGTGGCCGCTGGGCCTACTCAGGAGGTGCGACGCATCTGCCAGAGGTGCGTCGCTCCTTGAGTAACATCAGTCGTGCGAGCCTCTCGAGGTCAGGCGGGATGCGTTTGTATCCCTCGCTGCGCAGGCGCCGTCGGTCTGGAAAGAGACGGGTGGTTGGTAGCTGAGGTGCTGCGTTTCAGGTGCCACACCGTCACGGCGTTGCTGATGACCGTGGGGTGGGGAGAAGGGGATTGGAACGCCTGGGCGTATGCCGTGCTGGTGTCGGTCGCTTCTCGCGCGTGAGGACTCACGAGGGGGCCTCGGCCGCCGACACGCTGGGGGCAGGGTGTGGCCGCTGGGCCTGCTCAGGAGGAGCGACGCACCTGCCAGGTGCGTCGCACCTCGAAGTAACATCAGTCGTGCGAGCCTCTCGAGGTCAGGCGGGGCGCGTTTGTATCCCTTGCTGCGCTGGCGCCGTCGGTCTGGAAAGAGACGGGTGAATGGACGCAACCATGCTCTCAGCGCTTCTTGTTTGGCTTGTGCCACTTTTTCGATTGTTTGCAGCGATCTGGGGAATCACCAGTATTCAGTGGCTTGTATTTGTGGTACACTCTTCATAGCATAAGGAATGATTCTGCAAAAGGAGCACGCTATGCGCATTGACCTTCGACAGGTCGGACCAATTCGACAAGCGCATATCGAGCCCGGTGATTTGACAGTTTTCGTCGGGCCACAGGCCACAGGAAAGAGCATTTTTCTGGCGTTGTTCAAGCTCTTGCTGGATTTTCGTGCCGTTCAAACCGCATTACGGCAATATGAGATGATTTGGGACGATGATGCCGATACATTTTTTTCGATCTATTTTGGTGAAGGTATGGAGCACGTTTGGTCTGCTGCAAGTGTTGTGAAACATGAAGGCAATGTGGTCGATCGGGCAGAGATTGCGAAGTGGAAGAACGAAGGAAGCGTATCCGAACGGGTGTTTTACATACCAGCACAGCGTGTTTTGGCTCTGCGTGATGGATTGACACACCCATTCACAGATTTTCGTGCTGGCGACCCCTTTGTGGTGCGGCGATTTAGTGACATTTTGCACCGTTTGGTTCAGTCTGAATTTGCTCGTCATAGGCAACTCTTTCCGCAAAGAGGGCGCTTGAAGGAAGAATTCCGCGACATGCTTGATTCACATATCTTTGGAGGGTATTACCTCCAATCAGACATGGATTGGGTTCAACGACGCCTTGTACTAGCGCACCAGGAACAGAAGTTGCCTTTCATGGTTTGGTCATCAGGACAGCGAGAATTCGTACCGCTTTTGTTGGGGTTGTATTGGCTTTTGCCTGCGGGACATGTCTCCCGTCGTAAAAAATTGCAATGGGTGGTTGTAGAAGAGCCTGAAATGGGGTTACATCCATATGCCATTCAGGCCGTTATTGTTTTGTTTTTGGAACTTTTACGGCGCGGATATCGAGTGCTGGTTTCGACACATTCGCCTGTTGTGTTGGACATGGTGTGGGCTTTGCAGGTTTTTCGACAAGTGGCGAAGCAGCACTCTGTTGAAATCGCTATGCAGGCGGTGCTTGAACTGGGAAATTTGCCCGACCGGCAAGTCTATCGGCAGTTTGCCAAATCTGTACTGAATAAAACGTATCGCGTCTACTTTTTCCAGCGCTCTGGTATTGTGCGCGATATTTCGTCTTTGGACCCTGGCGATGAAGATCGTGCTGTATGGGGCTGGGGGGGGATAAGTGAGTTTAGCGGCCGTGTGGCTGATTTAGTGGGGCAAACACTAAAGCGAGCAGGTGCCTATGAGTCAGCGGAGTGAATTTTGTGCTTTGGTTCAGGAATGGGCTGATACGTTGGATGCGCAGATACCCTGTTTGTCAGGATTACAAGCACTGGAAAGACGAGATCGCGTGCGTATTCGGTGTCGCAATTCACGCGTTTTGGAGGGCAGTATCAATCTTGACGCAAGCCTACGACCCGTTTGTCCCAATGTAGCGCGTTGGGATTATGGGATTGGTCTGGCCGAGGGTGATGTGCGTATCATTTGGGTTGAAGTCCACCCAGCGGAAACGAGCGAAGTGTCAGCGATCTTGAAAAAATTGACATGGTTGCAGCATCTATTATCGCAGGCACCTGAAATGCTTCGAGAAAGATGTACACGCTTTTATTGGGTAGCAAGTGGGCGTGTCAATATCCCGAAACATACCCATCAGTATAAAAAGTTGCGACAAACGCAAATCGAAGGCCCTTTGAGCATTCTGAAAATTTGAAAAAAAAGCGATGACCGACCCAAAACGAACCATTACACCACAAGAAACACAGGAAGATAGCGCCCTGGAACAGACGCTGCGGCCCCAGCGCCTGGCGGATTACATTGGGCAAGAGCGTGTCAAAACCAACCTGGAAATTCTCATCGAAGCGGCGCGCCAGCGTGGTGAACCGCTTGACCATATTTTGCTCTATGGGCCGCCAGGCTTGGGCAAGACGACGTTGGCCACCATTGTCGCCCATGAAATGGGTGTCAATATCAAAGTCACCGCGGGGCCGGCTATTGAGCGCCAGGGGGATTTGGCCGCTATTCTGACCAATTTGCGGCAGGGCGATATCCTCTTCATCGACGAAATTCACCGCCTGAGCCGTGCAGTGGAAGAAATTCTCTACCCCGCCATGGAAGACTTCGTACTCGACCTCATCATCGGCAAGGGCCCGAGCGCACGCAATGTACGCCTCAAATTGCCGCGCTTCACCGTCGTCGGGGCGACGACGCGCCTGGCGTTGCTCTCGTCCCCTCTGCGTGACCGCTTTGGGGTGGTGCAACGGCTCGACTTCTACGATTTGCCCGCCATGGTGCGAATCGTGCAACGCAGCGCACGGATCCTGGGCGTGCAGATCGACCCCGAAGGTGCGGAAGAGATTGCTCGCCGTGCACGTGGCACGCCGCGTATTGCCAACCGTCTGCTCAAACGCGTGCGCGATTACGCACAGGTGCGTGCCGATGGCGTGATTACACGCGAAGTCGCGCAAGAGGCACTTGCCCTGTTGGAGATCGACGAGCTTGGGCTCGACGACATCGACCGCCGTGTCTTGCTGACCATCATCGAAAAATTCGATGGTGGGCCCGTAGGCCTGGAAACGATTGCAGCGGCTATTAGCGAAGAGGCCGACACCATCATGGATGTGTATGAGCCCTATTTGCTGCAACTTGGGTTCCTGGAACGGACACCGCGTGGACGTGTGGTCACCCGACGCGCGTATGAGCATCTGGGTATCCCATTCAATCGCAATGAGGGGCCTCTTCAACCGCCGCTTTTGTAGCACCAAACCGAGTACCACCAGAGGAGGGGAGACCCATGCCACCAGAGCTGACGGCATTTGGGCGCACACTGATTGTGATGGGCATTTTGCTTGTGCTGGTCGGGCTTTTCTTCCTGGTGCTGCCACGTTTGCCTGGTTTGGGGCGTTTGCCAGGCGATATCTACATTCAGCGCGACAACGTGAGCTGTTGGGTGCCCATTGCCACGTCGATTGTGTTGAGCCTACTTTTGACAATCGGATTGAACCTACTCTTGTGGCTTGCCAATCGCTTGGGGCAATGATTTTTGTTTGACATAAACATCTGCTTCTGGCATGCTGTTTCAAATTGAAGCAGAGGTGAATGGGCAAGGAGTCTTTGCATGCATGCACAAATTGCCGCCTTCCTGGAAACGCTGACCAGCAGTGAAAACACACGCCTGGCGTATCAAAACGACCTGGCCCAATTTCTTGAATTCTTACAACAGCAAAGCCCGCCCCTCACATCCTGGCAGGAATTGAGAACCGCGCACGTGCAGGCATTCCTGTTCTTTCTGCGCGAACGCGAGTACGCCAATTCGAGCATCGCTCGCAAAATGGCGGCTGTGCGCCGTTTCTGTGCCTTTTTGAAAGCACGTGGCGAAATTCCCGAAAACCCGGCCAAAAAAGTCGGCAGCCCGCGTGTCGAGAAGAAGCCCCCCGTCGTCCTCACACGCGAAGAAGTCGAGCAGTTGCTGGCAGCCGCCGCCAATGAGCCTGGTGCCAAAGGGCTGCGCGACCATGCCATGCTGCAAGTCATGTATGCGACAGGCGTGCGTGTCAGTGAGTTCGTCAACCTGCGTTTGCAGGATGTTGATTTGTCCAGTTGCTCGTTGCGTGTGCGCTCGGGACGGCACAAAGAGCGTGTGTTGCCGCTTCCGCCAGCCGCATGCGAAGCGGTACGCCGCTATGTCGAAGAAGTGCGGCTGGCACTGGTGGCAACGCCTGATGTGCCCGCTTTGTTTGTGAATGCTCGTGGTTCGCAGTTGACGCGTCAGGGTGTGTGGCTCCTCATCCGCGAGTATGCCGAAAAGGCTGGGCTCGAAAAGGAAATTAGCCCGCATACGCTTCGCCATACGTTTGCTGTGCACCAGATGCAGGAACGAACCACGCCGCAAGACGTGGGTGTGGCGCTTGGCAACCGTACTGAGCGTAGTCTGCAGGTGTATGAATCGCTGGACGATACCTCGTCTCCAGAACTTGCCAACAGACCGGAGCCAGATGAAACGGCTGACGCCTGACAAGAGGAGCGCGACCTATGGGCTATGTCGAAGAATTGTTGGGAAAAGACGAAACTATTTTGTTTCAGACACGCCAGCATCCCATTGTCATTGCACGTGCCGTGTTGGTCTATGGAGTGCTTGCCTTGGGCATTTTCGTCGTCTCCGTGGTGCTCTGGCGGGCGCAACAGAACCCGTCATGGCTGATTCTGCTAGTGGCCGACCTGTTTGTGCTGGCGCGTCTGGCACTGGTGTTGGTGGCGTGGAGCAATGAGCGCTACATCATCACCAATCGGCGTGTGCTCAAAGTCGAAGGGATCT
Source organism: Ardenticatena sp. (assembly GCA_015487975.1). GTDB lineage: Bacteria > Chloroflexota > Anaerolineae > Ardenticatenales > Ardenticatenaceae > Ardenticatena. The sequence continues at coordinate 7,006 of WFOS01000048.1, read as the reverse complement.
TCAACAAGCAAGCGACTGACTCATCGCTTGAAAAAGTCAACGATGTGGTGCTGGAACAGTCGGTTTTGGGGCGTTTGTTGGGGTATGGTGATATTCACATCATCACTGGCAGCGATATCGGCGTGAATCATTTCGAGCGCATTCATCACCCTGTGCGTTTCAAACAAGCCATGCTGAATGCCAAAACCGACTTGCATACCAGCTCAGGCCGTGCTCCTGACACAACACGCACATTGGAAGATGACGTGTTCGCTGCCATTGAACGTCTGGCAGAGTTGCGCCAACGTGGCCTGATTACCGAAGAAGAATTCGAGCGCAAAAAGGCCGAATTGCTGGCACGTTTGTAGAGCGTCGCTCTGTTCATCCATCAATCCATCGAAACACCATATGAAACAACGAGGAAGTTGCCATGAATGAAGCATCGTTTACGTACGAAGATTACCGCGCCATTGCCCGCTGGATTTTGGAACGCACGCCCCATCGGCCACGCATTGGCATCATCGCTGGTTCTGGCCTGGGTGGTTTGGGCGATGGATTGGATGATGCACAGGTTTTCCCCTATGGTGATATTCCCCAGTTTCCGCAAAGCACCGTTGCCGGCCATGCTGGGCGTCTTGTGTTAGGGCGTTTGGGAGCCGTGCCCGTGGTGGTCATGCAGGGGCGTTTCCACTTCTACGAAGGCCATTCCATGTATCGTGTCACGTTGCCTGTGCGTGTCATGGCGACCATGGGCATCGAAGCGCTGATTGTGACCAACGCTGCTGGTGGTATCAACCCCGATTTCGAGGTCGGCGACATCATGTGCATCACCGATCACATCTTCATACCCGGTATGGCGGGGCATCACCCCTTGATTGGCCCCAATGATGACCGTCTGGGGCCCCGTTTCCCCGATTTGTCGAATGCCTATAGCCCCACCTTGCGCCGCCTTGCGCATGAGGTGGCTGCTGAGCAGGGCGTGGCTCTGCGTGATGGCGTCTACGTCATGGTCAGTGGCCCCAGTTATGAAACGCCTGCCGAATTACGTTTCTTGCGTGCCATTGGCGCCGACGCTGTTGGCATGAGCACTGTGCCCGAAGTCGTCGTAGCACGCCACCAAGGGGTGAAGGTATTGGGGTTCTCGCTCATTACCAACAAAGTCATTACCGAACCGCGCGAGAGCGATGAGCCGCTTGAACTGCATGAGGAGGTGGTGGCGATTGGCAACGAACGTGCTGCTGTTCTGCGCGCACTGGTGCGTGATATTGTGGCACGCCTGGGAACATGATGTTCTGCTGATGGTCGATTGCAGAAAGAGAGGAATGGAGGCAAACCCCGATGCGTATCCGAGACCACCATGGGCTGACCTTCGACGATGTATTGCTTGTGCCGCGGCGTTCGCCCGTACGTTCTCGCCGCGATGTGGACACGTCGACCGACCTTGTGCGTGGCATGCGCATGGCGATTCCCATCATCAGCGCCAATATGGACACCGTGACCGAAAGCGACATGGCGATTACGATGGCGCGGCTGGGAGGATTGGGTGTCGTTCATCGCTTCATGACCATCGAACGCCAGGTGGCCGAGGTGTTGCGGGTCAAACGCGCCGAGAACCTTGTGGTTGAAGATCCCTACCGCATCGCACCAACAGCCACCGTTGCCGAAGCGCGCCGTCTTATGGACGAGTGGGATAGTGGTGGCTTGTTGGTCATGGACGACGAGGACAACCTGCTTGGCATCCTGACCACGCGCGATGTGCTCTTCGAAGACGATGAAACGCGCCCCGTGGTGGATTTGATGACGCCGCGTGAACGGCTCATCACGGCGCCACCAGGCACCACGTTGGAAGACGCTCGCCAAATTCTGCATCGTGCCAAGGTGGAAAAACTCCCGTTGGTGGATGAACAGGGGCGCGTGCATGGGCTGATCACCGCCAAAGATATCGTCAAGCGTCGCCAATACCCCCACGCCACCAAAGACGAAAAAGGCCGTCTGCGTGTGGGCGCGGCCATTGGGGTCAAACGTGGCGAGCGTGAGCGTGCCGAGGCGCTCATTCGAGCAGGGGCGGACATTCTCGTGCTCGACATTGCCCACGGGCACAGCGATAACGCCCTCGATATGCTCAAATGGCTGCGTGACACCTACGGCGACGGTGTGCGTATCATGGCTGGCAATGTGGCGACCGCCGAAGGCGTGCGTGACCTTGCCGAGGCGGGCGCCGACGCGATCAAAGTTGGCGTGGGGCCTGGTTCGATTTGCATTACCCGCATTGTTACGGGCTTTGGGGTGCCGCAACTCTCCGCAGTCATCGAATGCAGCACAGCCGCCCGTGAATATGGCGTGCCCATCGTCGCCGATGGTGGTATCCGCACCTCTGGCGACCTGACCAAAGCGCTCGCGGCGGGGGCGCAATCGGTCATGATTGGAAGCTTGTTTGCGGGGACACGCGAAAGTCCTGGTCGCATCGTGCAACGGCAGGGGCGGCGCTACAAAGTGACCCGTGGCATGGCCAGCCTGGGGGCAACGATGAGCCGTCAGGACAGCACCGAAATCGACCTCGAGCAGGTGGTGCCCGAAGGCGTCGAAGCGATGGTGCCGTATCGCGGCAGTGTGGTGGACATTGTGCGCCAGTTGGTGGGGGGCTTGCGCAGTGGGTTGAGCTACGCGGGGGCCTACACGATTCCCGAATTGCAGGCCAATGCCGAATTCGTGCCTATCACACTGGCTGGGATGCAGGAAAGCAAGCCGCATGACGTCGAACTTCTCTGAGGAGCACGTGGCCATGCTGCTGGCAGCCGACATTGGAAACACCCATGCGAAGTTTGGCATTTTCGACGAAAACGGCGCGCTGGTGGCGGACTGGCGCGCCGTGACCGACCACGATCGCACTGCTGACGAATGGGGGGTGCTCGTGGAGCGCTTCCTGGCATTGCGGGGCTACCGCCTGGCCGAGTTGCGCCAGTGCATCATCTCGTCGGTTGTACCGCCTGCGACAGCGGCCGTGGGCGAGATGGTACGACGCTATTTGCAGACCGAGCCGCTCATCGTCAGTGCTGAGATTGACATTGGCATTCCCATCCAGGTGCCCAATCCCGCCGAAGTCGGCGCCGATCGTCTGGTGAATGCGGTGGCGACGGTCGAGCGCTATGGTGCACCTGCTATCGTCATCGACCTGGGGACTGCTACCACGTTCGATGTGGTCGCGCCCAATGGGGCATATGTTGGTGGCGTGATTGCCCCTGGCTTGCAACTGTCGGCCTCGGCGCTCTTCTCACGGGCAGCGCGGCTCTTCAAGGTAGATTTCGTCTTTCCCAAGCGCGTCATTGGCAACACGAGCGCCACCGCCATGCAAAGCGGGCTGATGTGGGGCTATGCCTCACTCATCGAGGGCATCGTCGCCCGCATCACCAGCGAACTGGGGGCGCATCCCACTGTCATTGCCACAGGCGGGCTTGCCGAAGCCATGGCGGCACATACCACCTGCATCGATGTGGTTGACCAGGCGCTCACCGTGCATGGATTGTACGAAATTTGGAAGCGGCATCAGACCTCATGACTGGGTTGCTGGCTTTTGCGTTCGTCTTCTTGCTCGTGCTCTGGCTGTTTCTCATGCTCGACCGTGCGACGACACGCGCCATCATCACCTTTTTCTACCTGCTCACCAATAGCGAACGCGCCGCCTATTACATTTACGCGCTCATTCTCTTGCCAGGCACACTCCTGCATGAATCGAGCCACTGGCTGATGGCAAAACTGATGCGTGTCGAAACAACGGGACTTTCGCTTGTGCCGCGCTTCGAGAATGGCCAACTGGTGATGGGGCATGTGTTGGTGCGCAAAAGCGACCCTATTCGCAGTGCGCTGGTGGGCATTGCACCGTTGTTCGTTGGGACAGTGGTGGTAGTGACAATCGCAACGCGCATCTTCGGTATGACGTGGCCTTTTTTCTTCTTCGATGCGTCCATGACGGGGCGTGAAATGCTGGTGCTTTTTTTGCAGGAAGCACGCCGTATTCAGAATGTGCCTGACGCTGCGCTCTGGGTGTATATGGTGTTCAGTGTGAGCAACGCCATGGTGCCAAGTGAAAGCGATCGCGTGGAGTGGCGGCGTGCCTTCTTCTGGGTGGCGGTGCTGACGCTGGTGTTGGTGTTTGGCTTGCGGTTGCCCAATATCCCCGCTTTTCTCGCTTGGTTGCTTGTTTCGTTGGGGTGGTATCTCATCTTCGCGTTTTCGATGACGATTCTGGTTGACGTTCCCATTTTGTTGCTTTTCAATATCGGTGTGCTTGTTCTTGGAGGGGTGCGAGGCCGTTTTTCGTTTTCGTGAACAAATCGATGCCTGGGAGGAGGGGATTTATGCGCACGAATCCACGTTTTATTGCACTGGCTGGTGTGCTCACTGCGTTGGTCATGGTGGTGACACGCTTTGTCGTGGTACCTGTGGGGCAGGGTTTCTTCAACTTTTCGGATGTGGCCATTTACTTCGTTGGGTTTGCCTTTGGGCCGTGGATGGGGTTGATTGCGGGCGGACTGGGCACAGCCCTGGCGGATATCTCATTAGGCTATGCGTCGTTTGCTCCGCTCACGTTTGTGGCGCATGGTGCGCAAGGCTTTCTGGCGGGCTATCTCTACGACCGTGTGCAGGGCGCACCGCTCAACAAAATGCTGGTGGGCTGGCTGAGTGGCACGATCGCCATGGTGGGCATCTACTTCGTGGGGGAATTTTTTGGTGCTGCCTTGGGTTGGGGTGGCCCCGCGCAGGCCACAGCCGAGGTGGTGCCCAACGTGTTGCAGAACGTGGGCGGTGGCATCGTCGCCATCCCACTGACCATCCTCGTGCAGCGGGCGTATCCACCACTGGCGCGGTTCCGCGCTCATGAATGATCGCCTGGCTGTCGTCCTGCGCGACCTGGCCTTTGCGTACCCGCCCCTGAGACACAATGGCGACCCAGTCGAGGTGTATCAGGGGCTTTCTGTGCAGATTCTGCCAGGTGAGCGTATAGCGCTGCTGGGTGCGACGGGGGTTGGCAAAACCACACTGGCGTACATTCTCGCGGCCTTGGCGCCACGCATGACAGGTGGCACCTTGCATGGCTTGGTCCATGTCAACGGGCGTGATGTGTCGCAAACGTCGCCAGCCGATATGAGCGCCGATGTCGGGCTGGTCTTTCAATCGCCCGATCAGCAACTCTTCAACATGACCGTTGCCGACGAAATCGCCTTTGGGTTGGAAGGGCTGGCATTGCCCCCCGAAGAAATCGAATGCCGCATTGCCCAAACGCTTGCCGATGTGGGATTGCAGGGGATGGAAGAACGCGCCCCGTGGCAGCTTTCCGGCGGACAACAGAAGCGCCTGGCGATCGGGGTGGTGCTGGCAATGCGTCCCCCCATCCTCGTGCTGGATGAACCGCTCAGCGGGCTCGACCCAGCAGGACGACAGACTGTCATGGCCCTGCTTGACCGCTTGCGGTCGCAACATGGTGTGACGATTGTCCTGATCGAACAGCACGCTGACTTTGTGGCACGCTGGGCCGACCGTGTGCTCGTTGTCGCTGACGGGCGCTTGCTGCTGGATGGTAGACCGCGCGACGTTTTCGCGCACACGGCGTTGCTGGAAACGCATGGCGTTCCAGTGCCGCACATCGTGGCACTGACCGCCCGTTTGCGAGCAGAAGGGGTGGATGTGCCGCTCTGTTTGCATGTGGAAGAAGCCGCCCAAGCGCTCCCAGCGCCGCGCTACGTGCCAGATGCGCCATCGAACAAAACCCGCACAGCGCCCCCCGCTATCGAAATCGAACAGGTCTCTTTTACCTATGAGCGCGAAACGAGCCCCGTTCCCGCCTTGCATGAGGTGTCGCTGCGTGTGCCGCAGGGGCAATTCGTGGCGTTGGTGGGCGCAAACGGTAGTGGCAAAAGCACCCTGGCACGCCATTTGAATGGCCTGTTGCGCCCGCAACAGGGACATGTGCGCATTCTGGGGCATGACACCCGCACGCAGACGGTGCCTGTTTTGGCACGTATGGTAGGCTACGTCTTCCAAAACCCCGACCATCAGATTTTTGCCCCAACCGTTCGTGAAGAGATTGCCTTTGGCGTGCGCAATCTGGGCATGTCCGAACCTCATGTGTCTCGGCGTGTGGATGAAGCGCTCCATCGCTTTGGTTTGCATGTGTACGCTGATGCGCCACCTGCGGTGCTGGGGTATGGCATTCGCCGCCTTGTGACCATCGCCGCTGTGTGGGCAATGCGCCCTCCCATCTGGGTGCTCGACGAACCGACAACGGGTCTAGATGCTCGCTATACTGCTCTCCTTGCCGACCACATGCGCCGTTTGCATGCGGAAGGGCACACCATTCTGCTCATCACGCACGACATGGCGCTAGTGGGTGCGCTCGCTGAGCGTGTCGTAGTCATGCAGGCGGGGCACGTTGTTGCCGATACCACCCCGTGCGATCTTTTCGCCAATCAGACCGGCCTTACGGCATGGGGGCTTGAAGTACCGCCGTTGGCGCGGCTGCTGGCCGCGAAACATGTTCCCCTTCCCACACCCTTGACCGTCGAGGCCGTTGCTGCGCTTTGGTTGTAAAGAGATGGGGTGTGTCCCAACTTTGTGGTGAGGATTCAGAGGGCCTGGCGAATTTGCTCCCACGCCCAATTCCATTCTTTTCTCCCGCCCATACCAGCAGTGCGTAATGCCAGCATACTCCTCAGCCCTTTTGTTTTCCAACGCTGTCCGCGCCCTCGGCATCGCAACGCGACGCCCTTGCAACCACTCTCCACCGTGCCACTACCGATGGGATAGCCGGCCTGGCGATACGCCGGATACCTCATCTGTTGCGCCCTCCTTCGAAAGTAATTGGCCGTCCCGGCGACCTCTTCACGCCGGCCCTTCCCAGGAGCGAGTGCTGTCTCACAGCCTATCACAACCTCCTCCACTCTCCCCTCCCACAAATGCCGTTTCATCTCCTCCACCCATTGCTCTGCTTCCTCTCCATAGGCTTCCTTCCCCAATGCCCACAACCGCTCCA
>WFOS01000047.1 GCA_015487975.1 Ardenticatena sp. | reverse complement strand
TCTTCAACGGGTACCGCCCGCAGTTCTACATCCGCACGCTGGACGTGACAGGGACGATTCAGTTGCCCGAAGGTGTGGAAATGGTGATGCCGGGCGACAACGTGAACATGACGGTGGAACTGATTGCGCCGGTGGCGTTGGAAGAAGGGTCACGCTTCGCTATCCGCGAAGGTGGCCGCACCGTCGGCGCTGGCGTCATCACCAAGATTCTCGAGTAAGTCGGGGGCGGGGGCGTGGCACCAACGCCATGCCCCCATCTGGACTGAAATTGCGGAGAAAAACGTATGGCACAGCAACGTATTCGAATCCGTCTGAAAGCGTACGACCATCGGTTGTTGGACCAGTCGGCGCGTCAGATTGTAGAAACGGCCGAGCGTACGGGCGCGCGCGTCATTGGCCCCGTGCCGCTGCCGACTCGTAAGGAACGCTTTACGGTCATGCGCTCGCCGTTTATCGACAAGGATTCTCAGGAACACTTCGAAATTCGGACGCACAAGCGCCTGATCGATGTGATCAATCCTGACAGCCGCACGATTGAGAGTCTGACCAAGCTCAATTTGCCGGCTGGTGTCGATATCGAAATCAAGTTGTAAAAAGTGGCCGCCACTCTCGAGCACGGGCGCAGTGGAGCGCGGGAAGAGGCGTCTGGCGGAGGAATGCTCCGCAAGTCTCCTGGCTTCCTGCCCCCTGCTCCCCTTGTTCAGAATTGGGGGAAGAGGCGATGAAAGGTATTCTTGGGAAGAAAATCGGCATGACCCAGATTTACGATGAAAACGGGCAGGTGATTCCTGTGACCGTCATCGAAGCTGGGCCGTGCTTCGTGACACAGATCCGCACGAAGGAACGCGACGGCTACAACGCTGTCCAGTTGGGCTTCGAGCAAGTCAAGCCGAAGAAACTGAATAAGCCGCAGTTGGGCCATCTGGAAAAGGCCAATGCGCCGGCACTCAAATACCTGCGTGAGTTCCCATTGGAAGATGGAGAAGAACTCACGTTGGGGCAGCGCATCGATGTGTCGGTGTTCGAAGTCGGCGAATTGGTGGACGTCACCGGCGTCAGCAAAGGTCGTGGGTTTGCTGGTGGTGTCAAGCGCCACAACTTCAATCGCCAGCGCAAGACACATGGTCAAAGCGACCGCGAACGGGCCCCTGGTTCGCTGGGTGCTGGGACGTCGCCGGGGCGTGTGTTCAAAGGCAAGCGCTTGCCCGGTCATATGGGGCAAGAACGCGTGACGGTGCAGAACCTGAAAGTGGTGATGGTAGACCCCGAACGCAACCTGCTGGTTGTGAAAGGGGCTGTGCCTGGCGCGCGCAACGGTCTATTGATGATCCGCAAGGCTGCCAAGGCGAAGGCCAAGGCGGGCAAGCGCTAGGGGAGGTCGAACCATGAAGATTCCGGTTTACAACATGCAGGGCGAGCAGGTGCGTGAAATCGAACTGTCGCCCTCTATCTACGAAATCGAACCGAATGTGAGTGTCATGCACCAAGCGCTCGTGCGCCAGCATGCCAATGCTCGCTTGGGGACGCACAGCACCAAGACACGTGCCGAAGTAGCCCGCACGGGTGCCAAGGTGTGGCGTCAGAAGGGGACCGGACGGGCACGCCAGGGCTCACGCCGTGCGCCGCATTGGGTTGGTGGTGGTGTGGCGTTTGGTCCCAAGCCGCGCAAGTACACCAAAGATATGCCCAAGAAAATGCGCCGCTTGGCGATTCGTTCGGCCTTGGCAACCAAGGCGCAGGCTGGCAAAATCGTGGTGGTTGAGGGGTTGACCTTCGAGACACCGCGCACCAAAGAAATGGCCGCTTTGCTGGATCGCTTGGGGCTTGGTGGCAAGAGCACGGTTGTGCTGGTTGGCTTGGGCGATGACGAAAACGTCAAGCGTTCGGCAGCGAACCTGGAAGATGTCAAGGCCCTGCATTGGCGCTACCTGAACGTACGTGACCTGTTGGGGCACGAGTATCTGTTGATGCCGGTGCAGGCAGTTGAAGCAATCGATGCCCTTTGGGGCAAGAAGGAGGCGTAAGATGCACCCATATGAAGTGCTGAAGCGCCCGATTGTGACCGAAAAATCGTTGCGCTTGCGCGATGAATTCAACCAGTATGTCTTCGAAGTGGATCGTCGCGCGAACAAGCGCCAGGTGAAAGAAGCCGTTGAGTTGGCGTTCGATGTGACGGTGGAAGATGTGCGCATCATCAACGTGCCCGGCAAGACGCGCCGCTGGGGGCGCAAAACCGTGCGCACGTCGCCGTGGAAGAAGGCAATCGTCACACTGGCCGAAGGCGACTCGATCCAACTCTTCGAGGGTGTCTAAACGCCGGTGCGCTAGCAGCATGTAGGGAGCGATACGATGGGAATCAAGGTTTACAAGCCAACGACACCCGGCCGCCGTGGGATGACCGGGTACGATTTTAGCGAAATTACCAAAACCGAACCGGAACGTTCGCTTGTCGAGCCGCTGAAAAAACACGCTGGCCGCAACAACCAGGGGCGCATTACGGTGCGCCATCGTGGTGGGGGGAACAAGCGCAAATACCGCATCATCGATTGGAAGCGCGACAAAGATGGCATTCCGGCCCGTGTGGTCAGCATTGAATACGACCCCAACCGCACGGCGCGCATTGCATTGTTGGTGTATGCGGATGGCGAAAAGCGCTACATCATTGCCCCGTTGGGTCTGAAGGTGGGCGATGTCTTGATGAGCGGCCCCGAGGCGGACATTCGCGTGGGGAATGCGTTGCCACTGGCCGATATTCCCGTTGGGACGGTCGTGCACAACGTCGAACTGGAACCCGGTAAGGGGGCTCAGTTGGTGCGTGCTGCCGGGACCTCGGCGCAGCTGATGGCGAAGGAAGGCGATTATGCCACCCTGCGTTTGCCAAGTGGCGAAATGCGCATGGTGCATATCCGTTGCCGTGCCACGATTGGCCAGGTGGGCAACGTCGAACATGGCAACATCAAGTTGGGGAAAGCTGGCCGCAAACGCCACATGGGCTGGCGCCCCGAAGTGCGTGGTTCGGCCATGAACCCGGTGGATCACCCGCACGGTGGTGGTGAAGGCAAGGCGCCCATTGGGTTGCCAGGCCCGAAGACCCCGTGGGGGAAGCCCGCATTGGGGAAGAAGACGCGTCGTCGCAAGACGACCGACAAGTTCATCGTGCGCCGCCGTGGTTCGAAGCGCCGCTAGTGGATAGGAGAGGAGTAGGACGATGGCTCGTTCGCTGAAAAAAGGGCCGTACGTAGATCCAAAACTGTTGCGCAAAATCGAAGAAATGAACAAGACCGGCCAGAAGCGCGTCATCAAGACGTGGAGCCGCCGCTCGACGATCTTCCCGCAGATGGTGGGGCACACGATCGCTGTACACAACGGCCGCCAGCATGTGCCCATCTACATCACGGAACAGATGGTCGGTCATAAGTTGGGTGAATTCGTGCCAACACGCACCTTCCGTGGGCACGATGCAAAAGACAAGAAAAGCAAGCGCAAGTAGGAGCAGAGGGGGCGGGGGTTCCGCCAGCCGAATGCGTGTGAGGGATACCTATGGCAGAGCAAACACTCGAAGCACGGGCAGTGGCTCGGTACATTCAAATGTCGCCGTATAAAGTGCGCCGTGTCGTCAACGTTGTGCGTGGCATGCCTGTTGAACAGGCTGTGGCGACACTGCGCCTGATGCCGCACCGTGCCGCCAAGCCGGTGCGCAAGGTGATCGAGAGCGCCGCGGCCAATGCCGAAGAAAACCTTGGCCTGAGCCGCAGCGATCTCTATATTGCCGAAATCCGTGTGGATGAAGGGCCGACCCGCAAGTGGCGCCGTTTCGCCGCGCGTGGTCGTTTCAAGCCCATTTTGAAACGAAGCAGCCACATTTCGGTTGTGCTGCGTGAGATGGGGTCCTGATTGTAGGGCATGATGAGGAAGGAGTAAGGAACCTTGGGACGCAAAGTACATCCTTACGGTTTTCGTCTCGGAATCACCAAAGATTGGAAGGCTCACTGGTACGCGGAAGGTGAACGCTACGCGGAACAGGTGCAGGAAGACCGCCGTATCCGCGAACATATCCGCAAGCAGTTGGGCCGTGTCGGGATTAGCGACATTCGGATCAAGCGCTTCCCCAACCAGATCGAAGTTACGTTGTGGACAGCGCGTCCGGGTGTCGTCATTGGGCGCAAAGGCGAAAACATCAAGAAGTTGCGCGAATCGCTGGAAGCCCTGACCGGCAAGAAGAGCAAGGTTGACGTGCACGAGGTCGAAAACCCTGATACGGATGCCTATTTGATTGCCGAAAATATCGCCATGCAGTTGGAACGCCGCATCAGTCATCGCCGTGCAATGAAGCAAGCAGTGCAGCGTGCCATGCGTGCCGGAGCAAAGGGCATCAAGATTCGCGTAGGTGGCCGCCTATCGGGGGCTGAAATGGCCCGCAAAGAAGATGTGCAGGAAGGCCGTGTGCCGCGCCACACGTTGCGCGCGGATATCGACTATGCCAACACCGAGGCGCTCACGACGTTCGGGCGCATTGGTGTGAAGGTGTGGGTCTATAAGGGCGACATCAAGCCCGAGAATGAGATGTGAGATCGAGATGATGGCTTGCCGTTCGTTCCGGCGAGCTGCGTAGAGAGCGAGGTGGCAGAACCATGTTGATGCCGAAGCGTGTCAAATATCGAAAGCAGTTCCGCGGGCGCATGCGCGGGAAGGCGACGCGTGGGAACCAGGTGAGCTTTGGCGAGTATGGCTTGCAGGCCTTGGAGCCAGCCTGGATTACCGCACGCCAGATCGAAGCTGCCCGCCGTGCGATTGTGCGCTACGTGCGCCGTAGCGGGAAGCTCTGGATTCGTATTTTCCCGGATAAGCCAGTGACCAAGAAGCCCGCCGAAACCCGTATGGGTTCTGGGAAAGGGAATGTCGAATATTGGGTCGCTGTTGTAAAACCGGGGCGTGTGATGTTCGAGATCGCAGGTGTGCCCGAAGATGTGGCGCGCGAAGCGTTCCGTCTGGCGGCACACAAGTTGCCGATCAAGACGCAGGTCATCAGCCGTGCCGAGACATCCATCGAAGGAGGGAGTGAGGCATGAACGCGGCAGAACTGCGTCAACTGACGGACGAAGAATTGAAGGCCAAGTTGGACGAGGCGTATAAGCAGTTGTGGAGCCTGCGCTTCCAGCACGCTTCGCGCCAGTTGAAGGATACATCGCAGATTCGCAAGACGAAGCGGCTGATTGCGCGTATCAAAACGATTCTGCACGAGCGCCGCTTGGCCGAGGAGAAGGAGGGCTAACATGGCGCGAGCGCGTCGGAAACGCCTCGAAGGCGTTGTGGTAAGCGACAAGATGGACAAGACCGTGGTTGTGCTGGTCGAGCGCCTGGTGCGCCACCCCATCTACGGGAAGCAGGTGCGCCGTTCCAAAAAGTACCACGCGCACGACGAGCGCAACGAAGTGCGTGTTGGTGACCGCGTCGAAATCATTGAGTCGCGTCCCATCAGCAAGACGAAGCGCTGGGTGGTGACGAAGATTCTTGAACGTGCGGAGCAGTAGCCATGATCCAACAAGAATCGCGACTGAAAGTGGCCGATAACACCGGCGCCCGCGAAATTCTTTGCATCCGCGTGCTCGGCGGCAGCAAGCGCCGCTATGCTCGCGTTGGTGATGTGATTGTTGCCAGCGTGAAGGATGCGCAACCGGGTGGCTCGGTGAAGAAAGGGGACGTTGTGCGTGCTGTTGTGGTGCGCACCAAGAAGGAGTACGGCCGTCCAGACGGCACGTACATCCGCTTCGATGACAACGCAGCGGTGATTCTGGACAATCAGGGCAATCCCAAGGGAACCCGTATTTTTGGCCCCGTGGCGCGTGAATTGCGCGAAAAGGGCTTCATGCGGATTGTTTCCCTCGCACCCGAGGTTCTGTAAAGGCCGTTGGCCTTCGTAGGAGGCAAGGAAAGATGAAAATCAAGAAGGGCGACATTGTCGAAGTGATTACCGGAAAAGACGCTGGGAAGCGCGGTGAAGTGCAGCGCGTGGTGCGCGGCAAATTCAAATATGGCCGCAAAAAGGGGCAAAAAGACCCCAACCACGATCGCGTGGTGGTGGCCGGCGTCAATCTGGTGGTGAAACATCAACGCCCGCAACCGGGTGTCCAGCAGGCCGGGCGGATCACCGTCGAAGCCCCTATCCACCATAGCAATGTGATGCTGGTGTGTCCGAACTGCGACAAGCCCACGCGGGTGAAGATTGACCGTTCCGAAGGCAAGAAAATCCGCATTTGCAAGAAATGCGGAAAGCCAATCGACAAGTAAGCAACGGTGGGGCTCTGTGCCCTGCACAACTTCGGGGCGTCGTCCAAATAGGGGGTGGCGGTCTCGAAAGGGTGAGGTGAGAAATGGCAGCACGACTTGAACAAATCTACAAAGAACGTGTGGTGCCTGCGTTGATGGAAGAATTCAAGTACAAGAACATCATGCAGGTGCCGCGCATCGAAAAAATCGTTGTAAACATTGGTCTGGGTGAGGCGTTGCAAAACGCCAAAGCGCTCGAACACGCTGTGGAAGACCTGGCAACGATTACTGGGCAGCGGCCTGTCATCACGCGAGCGAAGAAGAGTATCGCCAACTTCCGCCTGCGTGCTGGGCAGCCGATTGGTGTGAAGGTGACGTTGCGTGGCGAGCGCATGTGGTCGTTCCTGGACCGGCTGATGAATGTGGCGTTGCCGCGCCAACGCGACTTCCGCGGTGTTTCTCCGGATTCGTTCGATGGGCATGGAAACTACACGTTGGGTTTGCGTGAACAACTGGTCTTCCCCGAAATTGACTACGACAAGATCGACAAAATCCGGGGGATGGAGATTACTATCGTGACGACTGCCGAGACGGATGAAGAAGGCCGGCGTTTGCTGGCGTTGTTGGGGATGCCCTTCCGCCAGCGCCGGGCGACTCGCTAAAGAAGGAGTGGAACCGTGGCCAAAAAATCAATGATTGCGCGCGAAAAACGACGGAAGTACCGGGTGCAAGTGCGCAACCGCTGTGAGCGGTGCGGGCGCCCGCGTGCGTACATTCGTCGGTTCCGCCTGTGCCGTATTTGCTTCCGCGAACTCGCGTTGCGTGGCGAGATTCCGGGGGTGAAGAAGGCTTCGTGGTAAGCGCGGGAAATCGGTAGCAGGAGTGAGATTATGACCGTTACGGACCCGATTGCCGATATGTTGACGCGCATCCGCAATGCGCAAATGGCTCGTCATCGCTATGTGGATGTACCCACAAGTAAGATGAAGCAGGCCATCGCGCAGATTCTGGCGGATGAAGGGTACATTGAACGCGTCGAAGTGATCGAGGCCAAGCCGCGCAACTTGTTGCGCCTTTGGCTGAAGTACGACGAAAACAAGAAACCCGCTATCACGAACCTGAAGCGGGTGAGCAAGCCAGGCCGCCGTATTTACGCCGGTAAGCGTGAAATCCCGTGGGTGCTGAGCGGCATTGGCATTGCCATCCTCAGCACGTCGCGCGGGATTATGACAGACCGTCAAGCACGCCGGTTGGGTGTTGGTGGCGAAGTGCTTTGCTACGTCTGGTAAGGAAACGCCGGGGCGGCGACGACCGCCGGTGAGATTTTGACGAGTTGGAGGGACACGAATGTCACGCATTGGGAGAATGCCCGTGCCGGTCCCGGCTGGTGTGACGGTGGACATCCAGGGGAACACCATCACGGTCAAAGGCCCGAAGGGGCAGTTGTCCTACACGTTCCACCCGGATATGCAGGTGTCGCTAGAAGACGGCCAGATTGTCGTCCGCCGTCCGAGCGATGAACGTCAGCATCGGGCTTTGCACGGCCTGACACGTGCACTCATCAACAACATGGTGGTGGGTGTTTCGCAAGGCTACAAGAAAGATCTGATTTTGGAAGGGACCGGCTATCGCGCTGATGTGAAAGGATCGACACTGGTTCTGAATGTTGGGTACAGCCACCCGGTGGAAATCGAGGCACCGGAAGGCATTACCTTCGAAGTTGACCGCTCGGGGAAGAACCTGTCGGTCTCGGGAATTGACAAGCAGTTGGTCGGTGAAATTGCGGCACGCATTCGCCGTGTGCGACCACCCGAGCCCTACAAAGGCAAAGGTATCCGCTATGCGGATGAAGTCATTCGCCGCAAGGCTGGGAAGAGCGGCCGCGCATAATCGTTGAACGACTTTGAATGTGCCGGCGGACGATGAGAAAAGAGCATCGGCGTCGGACGACGATGGAGGAGTGGACATGGCTCGCATGAGTAAACGCCAGCGGTCACGTACACCGCGTGCGGCTCGGAAGCGCCGACACTTGCGCGTTCGCCGCAAAGTGTTTGGCACGCCGGAGCGCCCGCGTTTGAATGTGTACCGCAGTCTGACGAATATCTACGCACAAATCATCGATGATACGGTTGGGCATACGCTGGTTTCGGCCAGCACGCTGGAAAAAGGCTTGCGTGATGACGTCGAAGGCTTGAAGCCGGTTGACGCCGCGCGGAAAGTCGGCCAGGTGTTGGCTGAACGCGCGAAGAAGGCTGGTATCACGAAGGTTGCTTTCGACCGTGGTGGGTACAAGTACCATGGCCGTGTGAAAGCATTGGCCGAAGGTGCCCGAGAAGGTGGACTTGAGTTCTAGGAGGCAGCAGGCAAATGGCTCGACGTGAAGGACGCCGCGAGCGTCAGGAAACCGAATTCGAAGAAAAGGTTGTGCATATTGCCCGCACCGCCAAAGTGGTGAAGGGTGGTCGCCGCTTTGCCTTCCGCGCTGCTGTGGTTGTTGGCGATGGCAACGGCCGTGTAGGCGTGGGAATTGGCAAGGCGCGTGAGGTGCCTGCGGCCATCCGCAAGGGTGTGGAACGCGCCAAGCGCAACATGATTGAGGTCCCTCTGCTGGGTGATACTATCCCCCACGAGGTGACCGTGGACTTTGGCGCGGCACGTGTCTTCATGAAGCCGGCGGCACCCGGTACCGGGGTGATTGCTGGTGGTGCGGTGCGTGCAGTGGTAGAAGCCGCCGGTATCCGCAACATTCTCACTAAGTCCCTCGGGTCGAACAACATCATCAATGTCATGCAGGCAACGTTCGAGGGCTTGAAACAAATGAAGGACGTGCATGAGGAAGCCCGCCGTCGCGGGAAACCACTGGCACAAGTCGTGCCGCCGTGGTACAAGTCGGAGGTTGAAGAGTGAGCGAAAAGTATCTGCGCATCCGCTACGTGAAGAGCATGATTGGCGCCAAAGAGCGTCACAAGCGCACGGTACGCGCTTTGGGGCTTCGCCGCCTTGGTGATGAGGTGGTGAAGAAAGCCGACCCGGCTGTGCTGGGGATGGTGCGTGCTGTGTCGCACTTGGTGGAAGTTGAAGAAATCGAAGCCCCTGAGGCTGAATAAGCCCGAACAATGAACGCAGGCGGGAGCCCGGACCCAGCCTGCGGCCTGAAACTGTGAATGATGGAGAGTGGCAAATGAGCGCAAAAGATCTCAAACTGCACGACCTGCGCCCGGCGCCGGGCAGCACTAAGCAGCGCAAGCGAGTGGGTCGTGGCAACAGTGGGAAAGGTGGCACCTATGCAGGCCGTGGCCGCAAAGGTCAGGGGGCACGCAGTGGTGGAACCAAGCAACCTTGGTTCCGCGGGATGAGTACCCGCATGAACCGCCAGCCATTCGTGCGTGGGGTTGGGTTCCGCCAGGTGTCACGTGTCGAATACCGCATCGTCAATGTCGAACGCCTCGAAGCGGCCTTCGATGCTGGTGCGGAAGTGACCCCCGACCTGTTGCTCGAAAAAGGCCTCGTCAAGCGTAGCAAGAAGCCATTGAAAGTATTGGGTGAAGGCGAAATCACCAAAGCGCTGACGGTGAAAGCCCACGCGTTTTCCAAATCGGCACGCGAAAAAATCGAAGCGGCCGGTGGACAGGCAATTGAAATTCCCTACGAAGGGTAAAAGCCCATTGGCGACCATGTCAGAGGTGGCCACCACCGGCCGTTTCGTGCCGGTGTGTGAGAATGGAGATTAGGAGCGATATATGCTGGATGCGCTTCGCAATGCATTCCGCTTGCCAGATTTGCGGTCGAAGTTGTTGTACACCTTGGGCTTGCTGGTGGTGTACCGTTTTGCAGCCCATATCCCCGTGCCGGGGGTAGATCGTACAGCACTGGCTGACTTTTTGGCAAGCAACCAGTTAGCTGGTTTGTATGACTTGCTTTCGGGGGGCGCCTTGGCCAACTTCTCGGTGATGGCCATGGGGGTATATCCCTACATCACCGCCTCGATTGCCATTCAGTTGCTGACACCGCTTATCCCCACCTTGCAAGAATTGTCCCGCGAGGGCGAGCAAGGACGTAACAAAATCAACCAGTACACCTATTGGTTGACAGTGCCGCTTGCCTTGCTGCAAGGTCTGGGACAAGCAGCTATTATGCGCCAGGTGGGGGTGTTGCCCAACTTTGGATTTTCGTCGGCATACATTTTGCCCACTCTGGCAACGTTGTTTGCGCTTGTCGCTGGTACAATGTTGGCCATTTGGCTCGGTGATTTGATCACTGAGCGTGGTATCGGAAATGGGATTTCGATAATCATTCTCGGCGGGATTGTTTCGCGTGCGCCGCAAAACATTGCGCAGTTGGCCGCGACGAGCACATTGACGCTGATTCTCTTCCTGTTTTTGACGGTGGTGACCGTTTTTGCCATTGTTGTGATTCAGGAAGGACAGCGGCGTATTCCGGTGCAGTATGGTCGCCGCGTTCGTGGCACGAAAGTCTATGGTGGGCAGAGCACGTATGTGCCCCTGCGCGTAAACTCGTCGGGGATGATTCCGATTATCTTCGCGCAGAGTTTGTTGCTCTTCCCGCAATTGATTGCCGGATACCTGCGAGTCTTGAACATTCCCGTTGTAGCCGATGTTGCTGATTTCATTTACAATTTGATGAGCACGACCAATCCATTCTACTGGGTTTTCTACTTCTTGCTGGTTGTGGCGTTTACATACTTCTACACGGATGTTATTTTCAGCCAGCAAAATCTGGCGGATACCTTGCGCCGTCAGGGTGGCTTTGTGCCTGGCATTCGTCCTGGCCGCCCCACCGATGAGTATCTGACAGGTGTATTGCGCCGTATCACCATCGTGGGGGCTGTTTTCCTGGGGATTATTGCCATTTTGCCCTATCTGCTACGCCTCGTTTTGATCCCGTTGGGTGTACCGATGCCGGGAACGGATGCTGCCGTTGACCCGATGGTGATTTCGGGCGTGGGGTTGCTCATCGTGGTGGGGGTAGTGCTCGATACGATGAAGCAACTCGAAGCCCAATTGACCATGCGTCACTACGAAGGCTTTATCCGCAAATCGGGATTGATTCGCTAAGGCGAAGGAGTAGACGATGGCGTCTCGCCGCTATGTGATTTTGTTCGGTGCGCAAGGGTCAGGGAAGGGGACACAAGCCCGCCTCTTGCAGAAGAAGTTGGGAATTCCGCAGGTTGCAACGGGTGATTTGTTCCGTTACAACTTGAAGAATAACACCGAGTTGGGGCAACTGGCGAAAGGCTACATGGATCGTGGTGAGCTGGTGCCCGACGAAGTGACCAATGCAATGGTGCGTGAACGCCTCTCGCGCGATGATGCCGCCAAAGGGGCGATTTTGGATGGGTATCCCCGCAACCTCAATCAGGCGCGAGCACTTGATGAGATGCTTGCCGAGTGGGGAGCGGAGGTGACCCGCGCTATCTACATCGACGTGGGTATGGATGAATTGATGCGCCGGTTGACTGGCCGCCGTGTCTGTCGTGCTTGCCAAGCAACGTACCACATCGTCTTCAACCCGCCGCAGCAGGACGGAATCTGTGATGTGTGTGGTGGCGAACTCTACCAGCGTGATGATGACAAAGACGAAGCCGCTATTCGCCGCCGGTTGGAGATTTATCAGCAGGAGACCTTGCCGGTCATTGAATACTACCGCGAGCGTGGGTTGTTATCCGAAGTTTCGGGTGAGCAGCCTATCGAAGCGGTGAATGCTGACATCTTGAAGGCGATTGGTGTTCCGGCGGACGATGTGCGCGAGGCAACAGCCGAATGATTGTCATCAAATCACCGCGTGAAATCGCCATCATGCGCGAGGCGGGGCGATTGGTGGCGCAGGCGCACGAAATTGTACGTGAGATGCTGAGACCGGGTATCACAACGCGGGAGATAGACCAAAAAGTCGAGGCGTTCATTCACACACAGAATGCTGAGCCCAGTTTCAAAGGGTATCATGGCTATCCCGCATCGACGTGTATCTCTGTCAACGAAGAACTCGTGCATGGTATTCCCGGCGATCGACGCATCGAAGAAGGTGACATCGTCAGCGTCGATATAGGTGTCTATTACAAGGGGTATCATGGCGATTCGGCGTGGACCTACGCTGTCGGGACAATTTCGCCTGTTGCACAACGTCTGCTTGACGTTACCGAACGCTCGTTGTATGCCGGTATCGAGCAGGCTCGGCCAGGCAATCGCCTGAGTGATATCGGCCACGCTGTACAAAAAGTGGTCGAATCGGCCGGCTTTTCGGTCGTACGTGAATACGTTGGGCATGGCATAGGGCGTGAGATGCACGAGGATCCACAAGTGCCCAATTATGGCGAACCAGGCCGGGGGCCGCGCTTGCGGCCAGGCATGACGCTGGCCATTGAACCGATGGTCTGTGTAGGTGATTGGCGCACTCGCGTCCTGGCCGATAAATGGACGGTCGTAAGTGCTGATGGCAGTTTGACAGCACATTTCGAACATACCATTGCCATCACCGAAGACGGTCCAGAAATCTTGACGGTATTGTGAAGGAACCCGCAAGTGACCGTATCGGGTGACTTGACGGGATTTGATTCTCGCATACAATCCATCGTTGGCATCTCGGCGCCCTGCTTGCGGGGGCCGAGATGTGTTGTGTTGAAAGGTCGGAGGATTCATCATGAAAGTGCGACCATCAGTCAAGAAAATGTGTGCTCACTGCCGCATTATTCGCCGTCATGGGCGAGTGTACGTCATTTGCAGCAAGAACCCGAAGCACAAGCAGCGACAAGGCTAAGCCTGCGTCGCGGCGCAAGGAGTTGAGGAGCGGAACATGGCACGTATTGCAGGTGTAGACTTGCCACGAGATAAGCGTATCGAAGTGGCATTGACGTACATTTACGGGATTGGCCGTTCGCGCAGTCTGGAAATTTTGCGCAAGGCGGAGGTCGATCCGGATGTACGGGTGAAGGACCTGTCGGAAGACGAAATTGCCCGCTTGCGTATGGTGATCGACCGCGATTACAAGGTGGAAGGTGACCTTCGCCGTGAGGTCAACCTGAATATCAAGCGGTTGATCGAAATTGGGACATATCGTGGTTTGCGCCATCGCCGTGGGTTGCCGGTGCGTGGACAGCGGACGCGCACCAACGCGCGTACTCGCAAAGGGCCGCGCAAGACGGTGCCGGGCAAGAAGCGCAGCCGCGCCAAGAAGTAGTTTTCAAGTTTGCTTGGGTGTAGCGCCCTAGCCAGAAACGTGTAGGAGACAGGGGGTAACAGATGGCTCGACGACGTGTTCGTCGTGGGACGCGGCGCCGCGAGCGGAAGAATATTCCGCACGGCCAGGCACATATCCACGCGACTTTCAATAATACGATTGTAACGATCACCGATCCCAACGGAAATACCATTTCTTGGGCCAGCGGTGGGACCGCCGGGTTCAAGGGATCACGCAAGAGCACGCCATATGCTGCTCAGGTGGCCGCACAGCAGGCTGCCGAAGCGGCAATGCAGCATGGCTTGCGTGAGGTGGATGTCTTCGTGAAGGGGCCTGGTCCTGGGCGTGAATCGGCGATTCGCGCGTTGATGCAGGCCGGCTTGAAAGTGGTGAGCATCACCGATGTAACGCCAATTCCGCATAACGGATGCCGCCCGCCCAAGAAGCGGCGTGTGTAAAAGGTAGGGAAGAGGATACGGTATGGCACGATATACAGACGCTGTTTGCAAACTTTGCCGACGTGAAGGCGAAAAACTCTTTTTGAAGGGCGAACGTTGCTTTGGCCCGAAATGCGCTGTCGAGCGTCGTCCATACCCGCCGGGTATGCACGGCCAGAAGCAGCGCTTCCGCCGTAAAATGTCGGATTACGGCATGCAGTTGCGTGAAAAACAGAAAGCGCGCCGTATTTATGGCGTGTTGGAACGTCAGTTCCGTCGCTATTTCTACGATGCGGTGCGTCAACCGGGTCAGACGGGTGAAAACCTGCTTCGTTTGCTGGAACGCCGCCTCGATAACGTGGTGTATCGCATGGGCTTCGCCGATTCGCGTGCGCAGGCGCGCCAGCTGGTGACGCATGGGCACTTCACATTGAATGGTCGTCGCCACAACATTCCGTCGTACCTGGTGAAGCCGGGCGATGTGATTAGTGTGCGCGAAGGCAGCCGCAAGCGCACGTACTTCAAAGAAATCGGCGAGCACATGGAAGGAAAGAATGTTCCGGAATGGCTGGAAGTTGATCCCGCTACGTTGACGGGCCGCGTTGTGGCCTTGCCGGAACGCCATCAGATTACTGATATTCCGGTGAACGAGCAGTTGATCGTTGAGTACTACTCGCGCTAATCGCTGACCCAAATCTGCGACAACTGTCGAGTATTCACCCTGTGCCCGCCGTTTCCCTGGCGAGGCACAGCGATTTATGAGGAGGGTTTCGTTGGATATCGTAATGCCGCGAATCGAGCGCGAAGTAGTGACGCAGACCCACGGGCGCTTTGTGATTGCCCCGTTGGAAAGAGGATATGGCATCACGGTAGGCAATGCGCTTCGCCGTGTGTTGCTCAGTTCTTTGCCGGGGGCTGCGGTGACATCTATCCGTGTAACAGGGGTACACCATGAGTTCAGCCCCATTCCAGGCGCACAAGAGGATATGATTCAGTTTATCCTCAATGTGAAGCAATTGCGCCTGAAACTGCATGGTGAAGAACCGATGCGCATGCGGTTGATTGCGCGTGGCCCCGGTGAAGTCACGGCTGCTGACATCGAAGCACCAAGCCAGGTGGAAATTGTCAATCCCGAGCTGCACCTGCTGACGCTCGATGGTGAAGAATCGGAAGTTGAAGTCGAATTTCAGGTTGAGCATGGACGGGGGTTCTCGCCCGCTGATGAGCGAGGGCGTTTGCCGATTGATGAAATCCCCGTCGATGCTATTTTCAGCCCCATTCGTCGTGTCCGGTACGACGTCGAGCCGGAGCGTGTCGGCCAAAGCCACGACTTCGACCGGTTGGTCATCAATATCTGGACGGATGGGACAATTGATCCGGAAAGCGCCTTGAAGCAAGCAGCGGAGATTTTGGTGCAGCACTTCTCGGTTGTGGCTGGTGGTGCGCCTGTTTTGCACGTGGCGGCACCAGAAGCCGAAGAAGAAGAGGAAGAAGGCGCGGACAGTGGCATCCCGGCTTCGGTTTACAACCGCCCCATCGAAGACCTGGGATTGCAAGTGCGTGCCTACAACTGTTTGAAGCGTGCTGGCATTACCAACGTTGGACAGGTGCTGGAACGCTTGCAGAAAGGGCGCGATGAAATGCTGGCGATCCGCAATTTTGGCGAAAAGTCGCTAGAAGAGTTGTTGGAAGCGCTCGAAGCCAAGGGGTATTTGCAATATCTCGCAAATACCCAGAGCGAGACGGAATAAGGGTAGGAGACGGAGCTATGAGACACCGGGTAAAACGACGCCATTTTGGGCGCGATCGCGATCATCGCAAGGCGCTCTACCGTAATTTGGTGACGGAAATTCTGCGCCATGAACGTATCATGACGACTGAGGCGAAAGCCAAAGCGGTACGCCCATATGTAGAACGCATCATCACTCTGGCACGCAAGGCCAAGCAGGATCCGTCGTACGCCTTGCATGCTCGCCGTCAGGCGTTGGCGTTTGTCAATGACAAGTCGGTTGTACACGATTTGTTCGAAAACAAGGTTGATCGCTTCCTTGATCGTCCGGGTGGTTATACGCGCATCATCAAGTATGGTCCGCGCCGTGGCGATGGTGCGCCAATGGCGATTATCGAACTTGTTGACTGAGACGGTAGCCGACTTTCGGCATGTCTGTTCATTACAAATCGACGGTTGAATACGATGGTACGGCATTTGCTGGCTTTCAGGTGCAGGCGAATGCACGTACCGTCCAGGGCGAACTGGAAGCGGCGTTGCAGCGTTTGAATCGTGAGCAACCAGTTCGCCTGCGTGGGGCAGGACGTACCGATGCAGGTGTGCATGCGATTGGCCAGGTGATCGATTTCTGGCTGAGTTGGCAGCATGCGGATGAGCGTCTTGTTCAGGCGTTGAATGCGATTTTGCCCCACGATATTGCTGTGCGCGATATTGCGCGTGTACCAGAGTCCTTTCACAGTCGATATAGTGCGCGTTCGCGGTCGTATCGCTACACCATCTGGAACCGTGCTGTGCGGCGTCCGCTTGTCGCACGCTGGTCGCTCCACGAGCCCCGGCGACTGGATGTCGAAGCGATGCACACAGCCGCCCAGATGTTGGTGGGCACGCACGACTTCGCCAGTTTTGGCCGTCCGACGCAGGGCGGATCCACCGTGCGTCACATGATGCGGGCGCAGGTTTGGCGTGATGGCGACTGGGTCTATGTAGACCTAGAAGCCAATGCGTTTCTGTACCGCATGGTGCGCCGTATTGTTGGAACGTTGCTCATCATCGGTCGGGGGGAGGCACCCCCAATATGGATGCAAGATGTACTGATGGCCCGTCGGCCTGATGCGGCCGGTGCAACAGCGCCACCGCATGGGCTTTGCCTAATGGCTGTTCGGTATGATGAAGATGAAACCGTAGAACAAGGACCGCTCACATCGGTCGGTGCGCAGGAGTCGGAATCATGAAGACGATTTCAATCAAACCAGAAGAAGTGCAGCGCGAATGGTGGGTTGTGGACGCCGAGGGAAAAACACTCGGTCGTTTGGCAACACAGATTGCCACCATTTTGCGCGGCAAGCACAAGCCCTATTACACACCGCATGTGGATTGTGGCGACTACGTGATTGTCATCAACGCTGAAAAAGTTGCGGTGACGGGGAAGAAACTCGATCAAAAGATATACTATCGCCACTCCGGGTATCCCGGTGGTCTGAAACAGCGCACGCTGCGTGAACAGTTGCAGCGCCATCCGGAGTTGGTGATCGAAAAGGCGGTGAAGGGGATGTTGCCGAAGAACCGCCTGGGGCGCAAAATGTTCAAAAAATTGAAGGTGTATGCTGGGCCAGAACACCCGCATCAGGCTCAGCAACCCAAACCGCTTGAGTTGGATACGTAAGGGAGGCGCGTCAGTGGCTGAGAATCGTTATTTTTATGCCGTTGGACGTCGTAAGACGGCTTCGGCACAAGTCCGTCTGTACCCAGAAGGGACGGGGCAGATTACCGTCAATGGAAAGCCTGTCAACACATACTTCACCCGTGAGCAGGATCTGGTGGAAGTGTATGCACCATTGCGTGCAACGGGGCATGAAGGGACCTTCGATATCACTGTGGTTGTGCGCGGTGGTGGTGTGACGGGGCAGGCTGGGGCTGTCAAGCATGGGATTGCCCGTGCACTGTTGAAGTATGACGAAAACCTGCGCCCGGTTTTGCGTCGCGGCGGCTTCCTCACACGCGATCCGCGCATGAAGGAGCGCAAGAAGCCAGGTCTCAAGCGTGCTCGCAAGGCGCCGACTTACACCAAGCGTTGATGTCGTAAGTCAACCAAAACAGCCCCTTGTCCAGGGGCTGTTTTTTCGTTGGTGCTCGTGGCACTTATCGCGGGAAGATGTACAGAATGGTGATCACAAGTAATCCCCACAGGACGATTGTTGTCAATAGGGGTTTATCTTGCAAGAGCGCTTCTTCGGGGGCCCCCCCAAGATTTTTGCGGTGAATGAGGTACAAATATCGAAATAGGCCATAAAGCGCAAAGGGGATGGTGAGCATCATCGTATGGTTTTGCGGCAGGTTGTGAGCCGTAAATGTATAGAGCGAATAGGCGATCACGGTGCTTGCGGTGACAACACTTAGCATTTCATCCAGGAGTTCTTCTGTGTACTCTTCGAGTACACGGCGATGGGCCCCCCGATTCTGTTGTAGAAGAATGAGTTCGTGGCGGCGTTTGCTGATTGCCAGAAAGAGTGCCAGTAAAATCGTCACGACGTAGAGCCAAGGAGAGATAGGGGCTTCGATGACAAATGCCCCCGCCATGGCACGCAATACGAACCCAGCAGCAATGGAAAAAACGTCGAGTAAGACGATGTTCTTCAAGAAGAAGGTATAGGCAAGATTGTTGAGGGCGTATGCGAATGCCGCGGCACCAAACCAGGGTTGCAGCCACCACGCTATCGGTATGAGGAGTGCAAGTAGAAGAATTACTGTGCCTTTGGCAACAGACTGGTTGAGCCGCCCTGATGGAAGTGGACGATGACGCTTGATCGGATGTTCACGGTCTTTTTCGATATCTGCAAGGTCATTTAGAATGTACACTGCACTTGAAAGCAGGCAAAAGATGAAAAAAGCTGCCGTGGTTGTGAAGACTGCCCGTGGTGAAAGAAGGAGACGGTCATCTGAGAAGACCAATCCAGCGAAAATCACAAGGTTTTTCGTCCATTGCTTGGGACGCATGGTTTCGAGCAATGCGCGAAGTTGCGCGTAATATGGGCGTGATGCATTGTTGGGCTGGAACAAAGACATGCCCATCCTCCTTACGAGTGTGTAGTCAGTTAGGACAGGCAGATACTATGCAAGGCGCTGTGCGCGTCAATCAGGTGCACGAATGAGCAAAAAAGAACGTCTTGATGTGCTTCTTGTCAAGAAAGGTTTGGTTGAAAGCCGCACACAGGCACAGCGTTTCATTATGGCTGGGGCCGTGCGCGTGAACGGGCAGGTCGTGACGAAAGCAGGCACGCGTGTTCCCACGGATGCCGAGGTAGCTGTTGAAGCGGCGCAGCCGTATGTCAGCCGCGGTGGGTATAAACTGGCGGCAGCGCTTGATACGTTTGATGTGGACGTACAGGGCATGGTGGCAGCCGACGTAGGCGCAAGTACGGGGGGATTCACGGATGTGCTCTTGCAGCGCGGGGCCAAACGGGTCTATGCGATTGATGTGGGATATGGGCAATTGGCCTGGAAGTTGCGTGAAGATGAGCGTGTGGTGGTCATGGAACGCACGAATGCGCGTTATCTTGAACGCTTGCCAGAGATGGTCGATATTGTCACGATCGATGCTTCCTTCATTTCCTTACGCCTCTTGTTGCCAACTGTGCGAAACTGGGTACGCGATCAAGGAGATGTTCTTGCGCTCGTCAAGCCGCAATTTGAAGCTGGCCGTGAGCAGGTGGGAAAAGGTGGGGTCGTGCGTGAGCCGTCAATTCACAAGCACGTATTGCAGACCCTTGTTGAGTGGGCGTATGCAGAGGGCTGGCATATAGGGGGGATAACGTATAGCCCCATTCGCGGCCCAGCGGGAAACATAGAATTTTTATGGTGGTTGCGTGTTTCGGAAGGACTTTCGCCCGAAGTTGTTGCACATCAGATAGATGAAGTTGTCGAGAATGCACACAGGGCTTTGCCAAATACTACGAAACATATACACTAGCCTAGCCTGTTTTAGCAGCAAGGACATTTGCTTGCTGCAAGTAGTGTTCTATGAAGAAGGAGTGGGCGACTTGTGAGTGCACAGTTTCGTTTGCGATTTTGGGGAGTTCGTGGCAGTTATCCTGTACCTGGCCCTGGCACGATTCATGTAGGGGGCAATACGCCATGCGTCGAAATCGAAGCCAATGGGCATTTGATTATTCTCGATGGTGGGACTGGTATCATTCATTTGGGGAATGATTTGGTTCGCCGGCAGCGTGAGAACGATGGTCAACCTATTCACGCTGTCATTTTGTTTAGCCACACTCATCATGATCACACACAAGGTATGCCGTACTTCTCACCGGCCTATATTCCCACGTCTACCTTTTACATTTTTGGCCCTCGCCTGTTTCAGGAGCAAATCAACGAAGCCTTACGCCGTTCCATGCTTCCACCTAATTTTCCAATCGAATTAGATGATTTGCGTTCGATGCGTATTGTGCGCGATTTGCACGAATCCGAAAGCCTTTGGCTTTTACCTGACCAACCGGAGCCTGTTATTCGTAATATCTACCGTGAAGGCCCTTTGGATGTAGACGATGTTGTGCGTATCGATGTGCTCAAAAGTTATGGGCATCCGCAAGAAGGTGTGTACATTTATAAGATCTCGTACAAGGGGCATTCCATTGTCTATGCGACTGATACAGAAGGATATATTGGTGGCGACCAAAGGTTGATCCAGTTTGCACGTGGGGCGGACGTTTTGATTCATGATGCTCAATACACTCAGACCGAGTACCTAGACCCCGTTGTGTCCAAACAAGGTTGGGGGCATAGTACACCGGAGATGGCGATAGAAGTTGCGAAAGCTGCACAGGTCGAACACCTGTTCCTGTTTCACCACGACCCATTGCATGATGATGAAACGCTATTCGAAATTGAAGCAGAAGCACAAAAAGTCTTCCCAGGTGCACGGTTAGCACGTGAAGGGTTGGAAGTGATGCTTCTGTAGTGGTCCTACATTCTTCATATAAAAAAGCGGGGAAACTCCCCGCTTTTTCGCATCAGTGAGAGTACGTGTGATTAGAAACCTCCGCTCAGAAACCCTGCTATTAGGCTCAAAACCATGCTGATGACAATCAGCAAGCTCAATGCATAGAAAATCTTGGTGTTTCGGTTCATCTGAGCGGCGCGGCGTGCGTTGTAGGTCGTGGAACTGTTTTTTTTCTTGCGTGATTTGCTCTTTTTCGCCATCTGAAACCCTCCCTGAGATGTGCTCGGTGTGCCGACACTATACCACATGCCTGCGTCGATGAAAAACGCGGCAGAGAAAGCATTGCCCGTTTGCTTCGACAATGCTAAGATTGAGCAGACTTGGAAGGAAGGAACGCTATGGTGCAGCAAGCCCTTTATCGCAAGTGGCGATCACAAACGTTCGAAGAAATTGTCGGGCAGGAGCATGTCACGCGCACGCTCAAAAATGCCTTGCAAGCAGGGCGCATTGGGCATGCGTATCTCTTCACAGGGCCCCGTGGCACAGGCAAAACATCCACGGCGCGTATTCTTGCAAAGGCGGTGAATTGCGAAGCACCGCTGGAAGAACGCCCTTGTGGGACTTGCCACATGTGCCGCTCTATTGCCGAAGGACAATCACTCGACCTTATCGAGATCGACGCAGCCAGCAATACCAGCGTTGATGATATTCGCGATTTGCGCGAAAAAGTGGGCTTTGCGCCGGCCGAAGGACGCTATAAAGTGTATATCATCGACGAAGTGCACATGCTTTCAAACAGCGCCTTCAACGCGCTGTTGAAAACATTGGAAGAACCACCGGCGCACGTGATATTCGTTCTGGCAACCACTGAAGTCCACAAAGTCCCAGCCACAGTGCTCAGTCGGTGTCAACGCTTCGATTTCCAGCGTATCCCTGTCGAAAAAATTCGCGATCACTTGGCACATATTCTCGAAGCCGAAGGCGTTTCATACGAACCAGATGCCCTCGAAATCGTTGCTCGTCAGGCGACTGGTAGCCTGCGAGATGCATTGAGTCTACTTGACCAACTCCTTGCATCTGGTGGTGGGACGTTGACTGTGCAGGTTACTCGCGAAGTCCTGGGCGTACCACATGAAGAGCATGTGCTAGCATTATTGCAGGCACTTCAAACGGGAGAAGCCGCAGCGGGATTTCAGGCTGTTCGTCAGGCGCTTGATCGTGGCAGTGATGCGCGTCAGTTTTTAGCGTCCATTTTGGAACACCTTCGCGCTCTTCTTCTGCTTCGCCTGGGGGGGATAAACGCCCTACCTGAATGGTCAGAGGAACACCTGGCGCGTTTGCAGCAGATGGCGTCTCGGTTTGCACCGCAAGCCATTCTTCACAGTATTCGCGCGTTTCAACAGGCCGGCGCCGACCTCAAATTAGGGCTTTCTCCTCAACTGCCGCTTGAAGTTGCATTCGCTGAAGCCTTACTCGCTGTGCAAAGAGAAGTCCCTCGTGCAGAAAAGGACGCCCTTCCACGTCAGACGTCCTCGCCTGCACAGTCGTCTGCTGCTGTTTCACGCCCCGCCTCGCGTTCATCTGCTTCGGCGCAGCACGTGACGCCCACGACAAAAACGAAAATCATTTCGGGTGATGATGCCATTGAAACAGATAGCTTGGGA
Organism: Ardenticatena sp.; assembly: GCA_015487975.1. GTDB lineage: Bacteria > Chloroflexota > Anaerolineae > Ardenticatenales > Ardenticatenaceae > Ardenticatena. The sequence goes on along the minus strand of WFOS01000047.1, from coordinate 2,526 downwards.
CATGATTTGTCGTGGTGGCAAACCAAGTGGCCCGATTTTCTTGAATGGCTCAACAACCGTGGTGATAAAGGCAAGCGGTTGGCCATTCGTTTGAAGTTTGGCGAACCATATCGCCTGGATGGCGATACGCTGACATTGCGCTTTGCGCACTCAATCCACAAAGAGAAAGTGGAAGAGCCTGAAACTCGTGGGCTTGTGCAGCGTGCTATTAAAAGTTTTGGTGGTGCTCCTTTGACCATACGATGTGTCTGGATTCCTGACGAACAAATGGATGCACCACGTGCCAAAACGAAGTACGAAGAGGCAGCGGAAGACCCGTTGATTCAAACGGCAATGAAAATCGGGGCTCGTATCGTTGATGTATATTTGCCGAACGAGTCACCAACAGAAGATGAAGGAGGAATCTAATGGCAAAGAAGAAGATTCGTAAACCTGCTGCAAAGAAAGGCGGAAGTGGCAGTATGAACCCTCATGACCTGCTTGCGCAGGTGCAAAAGTTGCAAGCCGAAATGATGGCTGCACAAGAAGCATTGAAAGAAGAAGTTATCGAAGCCTCGGCTGGCGGGGGCGTTGTCAAAGTGCGGATGACAGCTGCCCAGGATCTGGTAGGCATTGAAATTGCGCCCGAAGTGGTTGATCCAGAAGATGTGGAGATGTTGCAAGATTTGCTCGTGGCTGCTTTCAACGAGGCGCTCAACAAAGCCCGCGCGGTTGCTGAAGAACGTATGGCTCCCTTTGCCAGCATGCTCGACATGGGTGGCTTGGGTGGTTTGTTGGGGTAGTCAGGAGGAAACGTGAGCGCGATACCGAAGGCTGTCGCTCGGCTGATTGATGAATTTGCCAAATTGCCAGGCGTGGGGCCTAAAACGGCCTCGCGCCTGACCTTCTATTTGTTGCGAGCGCCAGAAGAACAGGTGCAGGCTTTGGCAGATGCTTTGTATGAACTCCGACGCCACCTTGTGACATGTTCGCGTTGTTTCAATATCGGTGAAACCAACCCATGTGGTATCTGTTCGGATACATCACGTGATCAGGCGACTGTCTGCGTTGTCGAAGAACCGCTGGATGTCATTGCGATCGAACGTACAGGAGCCTATAAAGGACTATATCATGTCCTGCATGGGGCTATTTCTCCAGTGGATGGCATCTTGCCACAGGATTTACGTATCCGTGAACTGGTACAACGCGTAAAACAAGAGCCGATTGAAGAAGTGATTTTGGCAACAAACCCGACGCTGGAAGGGGAAGCCACCGCAGAATATATCGCCAGACAACTGCGTTCACATGGCGTTCGCCTGACCCGATTGGCCCGTGGTTTACCAATGGGTGGAGATTTGGAGTATGCTGATGAAGTGACGCTAAGCCGTGCTTTACAGGGGCGTAGCGAATGGCATCAGTGATTTGACAAGAAAACAATCCTCTCTATAATCCCCGCCCGCTGCTGACGAGAGCAGCGCACCTTGAAAAACGAAACGGACGGCGCCGAATGTGGCGTGCCCGTTTGACAAAGCGGGAAAGGAAAACTATACTTTCTCTCGCTCCAAACGACAGCGCCACATTTTTTGTTGCCCTTGTGTTCCGTGCCCTGCGTTCTCTTTCGCATAGCGAAGAGGAGGCGGGTTGGGCAAGAGGTAGCGGGGATTTGACAAATCTTGAAAAAGTGATACAGTATTCGGCGCTGTTCGAGGCAGCACCTTACCAATTGAAGAGTGGTCGAGACGTCAAGCCGGTCGTGAGCTCTGTTTTGGATACAGACTCTCAATCGCTACGGCGATAAGTGAGATTTCACGGAGAGTTTGATCCTGGCTCAGGATGAACGCTGGCGGCGCGCCTAACACATGCAAGTCGAGCGAGCAGTCACGGTCCTTCGGGGCTGTGGCGGGCGAGCGGCGAACGGGTGAGTAACACGTGGGTAACCTGCCCTAGAGACGGGGATAACCGCTGGAAACGGCGGCTAATACCCGATGGCCTCACCTACTCTTTGGGGTGGGTGAGGAAAGGGGCGGCAGTCGAAAGGCTGTCGTGCCGCTCTGGGAGGGGCCCGCGGCCTATCAGCTGGTTGGTGGGGTAACGGCCTACCAAGGCGACGACGGGTAGCTGGCCTGAGAGGGTGGTCAGCCACACGGGGACTGAGACACGGCCCCGACTCCTACGGGAGGCAGCAGTGAGGAATCTTGCACAATGGGCGAAAGCCTGATGCAGCGACGCCGCGTGGAGGAAGAAGCCCTTCGGGGTGTAAACTCCTTTTCTGGGGGAAGAGGGAGGACGGTACCCCAGGAAGAAGCCACGGCTAACTCCGTGCCAGCAGCCGCGGTAATACGGAGGTGGCGAGCGTTATCCGGATTTACTGGGCGTAAAGCGTCTGTAGGCGGTCGGGCAAGTCGGTGGTGAAATCTCCCGGCTCAACTGGGAGGGGTCCATCGAAACTGCTCGACTCGAGGGCCGGAGAGGGGCATGGAATTCCCGGTGTAGCGGTGAAATGCGCAGATATCGGGAGGAACACCAGTGGGGAAGCCGGCCCCCTGG
>WFOS01000046.1 GCA_015487975.1 Ardenticatena sp. | reverse complement strand
TGGCACGTCTGGTCGCGGCATGGCCTGAAGCTCAGTGGCAGCGCTTGACCGTGGCGGCGGGCGAAAAGGGATCTCGCACCGACGACTGGGCCTGTGCGCGTGTTGTAGAACATCGCGATGGCGCGCCCGGTCCTGAGGTTTGGTTGTTGGCTCGGCGCTCTCTCAGCAATCCGACGGACCTGGCCTCCTATTTGTCCAATGCGCCAGCGAAGACCGGTGTGCGCCCGTTGGCTCAGGTGGTCTTCAGCCGTCATGCGATCGAACAGGTGTTCGAGGAGGCCAAAGGCGAGACTGGATTGGATGAGTACGAAGGGCGCTATTGGCACAGTTGGTATTGCCATATTACGCTCCCCATGATGGCATATGCCAGGTTGGTTTCCATCCGTTGCAAAGCAGCGGAAAAAGGGGACTGCTCCGACGCCGCGCGGAACGCCGTGTCGTCTCGCTCGAACACGTTGAACCCATTTCGCCCGAAGTGCGCATCTATCTCAATCGGCTGAGCGATTTGCTCTTCGTCTGGGCGCGGCTCCTCAACCAACGCGCGGCTGTCGAGGATATCCCCTGGACACCACCCAATCGCTAAACGCAGAAAGGGGGGGCGACGCCCCCGTTTCAAGGCAAAGACGCATTACGAATCGCGTTGACCATGCCACACAAGGTTTTCGGCCAGGGTGGGCAGGACCTCGTACATATCCGCATCTGCTGCCATCGTAATGTCCCAATCATTTTCGAGCCAGTTCACCACCACGTTGTCGAATTCTCTCTGCTCTGTACGATACACCTCCCTGGCACGCCAACCAGGTTTTCCGCGCACGCTGACTGGCCCCTGTGCAACGACCTCTCCCATAACGCCCGGTGCACCAGTAGTATCGATTGCCACTCCATCGGGGCGAAGGTTCGTCACGTCACCATCCAGCTCATAGATCTCGACCGGAATCAGTTGGAGGCTCAAACGATGTGTCTCGTCAACGGATTGGTACGTAAGGACATACCCGCCATTTGCCTGTATCCTGAGCATTTCCAGTACATATGTGTTTTCGTCTGGCCAAACGAGGATCGAATCGTCGATCTTGGCCAATTGCGCCTTTGCTTCTTCACCAAAGAGAACAATATCGTGCTCGTCGGCGGTCGTCTTGTTGAACAAGACAACGAGTGCGGTAAGAAGAAAAATCGCTAAAGTAAAAGCGCTTCGCTTTGCTATCATCGTTTCACCTCCCTCTTATAATACACACCGACGAAACGAGTCGCCCCACCTTTTCCAATGACGTACGGCCCCTGTGGTCCCCACGGATCACACATGACATCGAACGCGTAATCCACAAACCTATCGAAAGCGAAAACATCTACCGTCTGACCAGTTGGAACGAACGTTTCGTATTGGTATGTCAATGAAGTGCTCCACTCTACATTGAAGCCTAATGCTGATGACACAGCATCAGCACTTATCCCAACATTGGTCGAAAAGGAATTCTTCACACTCTTTGTATAATGCAATGTCACCTTCCCTGGACCGGTACCACTCACTGAGGTAACGAATACCGGCCGAGGCTTTGGAGCAATGAACACGACTTTTACGGATTTCTTTCCTAAGCACCATGACTGAGGTTCGTCTCGATTATCAGAAGGCAAGAACATCTGCGATTGTACAAGCATCTCATTGCGTGGATCCTCCACAATGAGCACATCAGTCTCTGCTTTTGGATCGTAACCTGGTTCAGCAGTTGGCGAGTCAGCATAGGCAACGAGCGAGGCAAAAGACGGATGCACCTCTGAAAGAAAAACGTGAAACACGATTACCAGACACACAGCAAGGACCAAACGAGAACATGAACGCGTAAGATGTTGCATAAAATCTTCTCCTTACAGTTCGTTTGATCCAACCACTTCGCCATAATAGTCTATCAATTCGATAGGCGTTTGTATAGGTACACGTGTACTCAATTTGTGAGTACATTTGTACTCATGCTCATTTGCGAATTCAAACTATCCCGCCTGCTGGGCATTTTCGCGTCCATCGCTACAATATCCCCGGAGGTACGACCATGCACTACCAACCCACCATCGCTCAACGTGTCATCAATAGCCCGCTGGGTCCCATTGTCATCCGCGCCACACCACGCGGCCTCGCCGCCGTGCGCATCGGCCAAACACCACCTCCAACATCATATACGCCCGCAACAACCGCCATCCTCGACGAAGCGGCCACCCAACTCCGCGCCTACTTCGCGGGCCAATGCCGCACATTCGACCTTCCCATCGACTGGGAGACACTCAACCTCAGCCCGTTTCAGCACCGCGTCCTCGAAGCCGTCCAACGTCTGCCGTGGGGAACCACGACCCACTACGCCACTCTCGCCAAAGCCATCGGGCGGCCGGGCGGCGCGCAAGCCGTCGGGCAAGCTCTGGCGCGCAACCCGCTGCTCATCCTCATCCCCTGCCACCGCGTCGTAGGACCACGTAACGAGTTGCGCGGCTATGCCGCGGGAATCGATGCCAAAATCTGGCTCTTGCAGCATGAAGGTATCTTGTTCGGATAGCACAACGGAGGAGACGATCTATGAAGATTTACACCAAAACCGGGGACGACGGCTCGACCAGCCTCTTTGGGGGACAACGGGTCCCCAAAGACGCCCCACGTGTCGAAGCCTATGGCACCGTCGATGAACTCAACGCCCTACTCGGCCTCGTCGCTACCTTGCTCGATGACCAACACTTGCTCGAACGGGTGCGCCACATTCAGGCCGACCTCTTCGTCATTGGCGCCGACCTCGCCACACCGGCCAATGCAGAAAAAGCCGCGGCCTGGATACCACGCCTCACTGCCGAAGACATCCAACGCCTGGAAGAATGGATCGACGAGGCCGAGGCCGAACTCGCACCGATGAAAACCTTCGTGCTACCAGGGGGCACACCTGCCGCCGCGCACCTTCACCTCGCACGCACTGTCTGCCGCCGCGCGGAACGCCGTGTCATCTCGCTCGAACACGTTGAACCCATTTCGTCCGAAGTGCGCATCTATCTCAATCGGCTGAGCGATTTGCTCTTCGTCTGGGCGCGGCTCCTCAACCAACGCGCGGCTGTCGAGGATATTCCCTGGACACCACCCAATCGCTAAACGATGGTGCCCTTCTGGCGCGAAAAACCTCGCCCTGGCAATCGCCAATTCACTGGGATTCGCTGCTTCGTGCGGCTGAACCGGTCCCAGTAGAGCACATACCCATTATCGCGCCCAAATTCGTAGAGGCGCCGGGTGATGTCTACATCTTGCATGCAATAGTCGCGGATGAGGTCGATGCGCCCCTCGCGCCACCATCGCAATGCTTGCAACCCATCAGCCGATTTGCGAATACCCAACGTACTGGACGCCAGCGAATCGAGTTCGATGCGAAAGCCCAGGCGGCTGTGAATATCCGCGAGCATATCAATCGTGTGGCGCGGGCGCACAGGCCGCCCTACAACTCCAGCCAACACGAGGTAGTCGAAGCGCAAGACGTTGAACCCCACCACAACGTCTGCCTGTTCGAGCGCCGCAACCAATTGCGGGACTTCGTGCGCGTGATAGACATGAAACGCGCGATCGGCGTATTCATACACGACCGCCAGCGAGACCCCCAGGCGGGCAATGTGGGCACGTCCCCCCACTTCATTGAAACTCCGCTGTGTTTCCAAATCGAACACCACAATCCGCTCTGTCACTCTGCTCTCTCCTTCCATGGTCCCTGAAATGTACCGCAGTATAGCAAACGCATGCGACGCGTGAAGCTTCTTCACACAACAAAAAAGAGGGCTGTTCGCCCTCTTTGCCCTTACTCCGACTGTTCCTCTTCCAGCAAACGGTCGCGCTCTGGGTCCCAGGGATAGACAATCCAGTCGTCGGTTTCCATGACGTAGTAGTCTGGTTTCTGGCCTGGGAATTTGTTGCGGGCTGGCTTGAAGTGTATGACGGCTACATCTGCTTCACCGCCGGCCTTCCGAATACGATCACGCACAGCCACAGCAGTTTTGCCACTGTCCCACACATCATCCACAACCAGAATGCGCTTGCCGACGAGCAACGCATCACTGGGGAACTGCAAGAAAACCGGTTCTTCGAGTGTCTGTCCCACATCCGTGTAGAACATCACGGCTGCTGTGAGCACGTTACGCAGGTCGAGCAACTCGCTTACCAAGCATCCTGGAATCATGCCACCACGTGTAATGGCAAGAATGGCATCATACCGGCTGGCATCGATTTGCTTGACGAGTTCACGTGTCAATGCTTCGATTCGTTCCCACGAGTGAAAATCTTTTTTCATGTGGCTTTGCCTCCCCCACAAGATTGACGATGCACACGATACCATAAAGCCCCCCTTTGGGGGAAATGCTTGCGCCGTCACACCTCGACGCCAAAGTAGTGCGCCAGCACGTTGCGCACTATCGGGGCCGCTACCGCCGAACCCTCACCCGCGTTTTCAGCCATCGCGACGACGGCAATTTCAGGCGTTGTGGCGGGGGCATAGGCCGCAAACCAAGCATGCGGGGCCACCCCAGGCGCTTCGGCTGTACCCGTCTTCCCCGCGACTGGCACAGGAAAGTCACGGAACACATAGCTTGCCGTCCCACGCGGTGGTTGAGTTACACGGAACAGTGCATCGCGAATGGCTTGCAGGTGCTCGGGCGCCAGGTCGAGTGTGCCATCCACGTGCGGCTCGAATGTCATTGGTGGACGCTGCCCTGCGGGGTCTTCCGCCGAGACAATCAGTTGTGGGCGATAGAGCGTGCCCCCATTCGCAATGGCCGCCAATACGCGGGCAATTTGCAAGGGGGTTGTGAGCAGAAAGCCCTGCCCAATCGCCATGTTGACGGTGTCGCCAGGTGTCCAACCAACACCCTGCGTGCTCACCTTCCACTCGTTGTCGGGCACCAGGCCGCTACTTTCATCCAATTCGATCCCCGTTGGCGCACCTAGCCCAAAGCGACGCGCATATGCTTGCAACAAATTGATATCGCGGTTGTAGGCAGCAAGCCCCACTTCGTAGAAGACCACGTCGCACGATTCCACCAGGCCGTTGAACAGGTCGATCGCGCCATGGCCGCTCGCCTTCCAACAATTCATGCGAATGCCCAGGCGGTCCCAATAACCCGGACAGTTGAAGGGGCTCGTCACAGCGAACAAACCTTCCTGCAAGGCTGTCGCCATCGAAACGATTTTGAAGATCGACCCTGGCGGATAGGCCCCCTGTGTAGCGCGATTGAGCAACGGCTGGTCGGCACGGTTGACGAATGCCAGGCGCTGTTGCAAATCGAGCAGGTTGGACATGGCATTGGGGTCGAACGTGGGTGAACTGGCCAAAGCCAGCACGCGCCCCGTTTTCACATCTAGCACCACAATCGAACCGCGCTGCTCTGCCAGCACGGCTTCCACGGCCTGTTGAAGGGCAACATCGAGGCTGGTATGCAGACTGAGGCTCTGCTGTGCGGGCACATCCGCGAGCATGGCAACTTCCTCGCCTTCGGGAGTGAGCACCGCCAAACGTCCGCCCTTCTTCCCTGCCAGCCACTCCTCGGCGGCTTTTTCCAACCCCGCTTTGCCGACGATATCGTCCTCCTCGTAGCCACGTTCGCCCAATGCCGCCAATTCCTCACGGCTGATCGGGCCGACATAGCCCAAGACATGCGCCGCTGTCGAGCCTTGGGGATACGCACGTGCGGCCTGTTCGCGAAAATCCAGCCCTGGAATGCTCACCAACATATCGTACTGCTCTTGAAACGTCTCGAAGGCAATACGCCCAACGGGAATGAACCAGTCGGGCGGCTGGTTGGCGTAAAGCGCAGCAATGTCTGCGGGCCCTTTGCCCAGCAAGCCACTGAGCACGTTGAGCATAACGGTTTCATCTTGAATGCGTCCAGGCACCACGCCCACGATGACAATCGCGCCTTGTGTCGCCAAAATGTTGCGCTGGCGATCGTAGATGACGCCTCGCGTCGATGTTCGCTTGAAGAGGCGCAGGACGTTGTTTTCCCCCAATTGGGGAATGATGGTGGCAGGCGTCCACTGAATGCGCCATGTTTCTCCCATCAAGGTCATGGGTAAGCGGGGACGCACCACCAGGTCGCCTACAAGGCGTGTGCGATAGACCGCGTCGAAATCAGCGGCGGCGGTGGTGGCGTCGAGCCGCCCCGCTGCCACTAGTGTGGTGTCGAACGTGTAGATTGTGGCTTCGTCGAAAATACGGTCGTACGTTTGCTCGAATGTCTCGCGGTCAACTCGTGCCTGGCTTTCCTCGTCCAGCAAGGCGTACATAGCGTCGAAATCACGTGCCTGCCACGCTGAAAGGAAGGCACGCGCCACTGGTTCGGGTGACTCGGCATACGGCGTTGCCGACGGGGTGGGCAACAGTGCTGCCTGTTGACGGCAGGCTGCGAGCACTGCGGCAGCCAGGCCAGATGGAACGAGTTTCAACACGGCACGTCGCGTCAGTCGCATAGGTTTCTGGCTCGCACTGTGTGGATTGTTGGCAAGCACATTGTACGAAAGCGTCGAAGGGAAACAAAATTGGCACCTGGTCCTTTCAAAAAGCAGCCTCATTTGGTATTTGACAGGGTGGTGGCTATGATGAGGCACAACGAGAACGAAGGAGCCACTCGATGCGTCGCGACCAAAAGCATTTTCCCAACTGCCGCTTTTTCCATTACGACTACCTGCGTGGGCACGAGCGCATGGAATGCCGCCTCTTACGCAAAAGTGGGTATGCGGCTTTGTGGAACCTCAAACTCTGCGAGACCTGCCCCGTTCCCCGTATTTTGGAAGAAAGCACGTGCCGCCACCTTGTGCTGGAAGCCGAAGTGGTACGCAAGTGGGGGGTGTTCCCCCGTGTGCAAGTCTTTGCCGTCTGCTCCGCCAGCCTGCAAACGCTCGACAATCCGCTGCGCTGTCCTCACTGCGAAGCCGAAGAATCACCATAACACGCCGCAGGCTGTTTCCCCTAGCAGTGCTATTCTTCCAACACAAAATCGAACAGGAGCACCGACACCGTAAAAAACAGGACATCGAATGCCGCGAGAATGAGCAGCCAGCGTCTACCTTCCTGCCAGAGACTGTTGCCATCCATGATGATGCGCCCCGTATTGACACCCGCAATCACCACTGGCACCAACAGTGGCATGACCAACACAGGGAGCAGCACGTCGCGCAAGCGGGTATTGGTGCTCATGGCGGCAAAGAGGGTACCAATGATGGCAATTCCCAACGTCCCCAGCAACAATGGCACCAGCATGAGCAGTGGAATGGAAACGGTGAACATAGCGGCAAACAGCGGCACAACCACCACCTCGACCGCCACCAGGAACAGGAAGGTGCTGAGGAATTTGCCCACGTAGATGGCGCTGCGATCCACAGGCACAAGCATCAGCGCTGCTACCGCCGCCTGGTCTTGTTCGCGGGCGAAACTACGGTTGAGCCCCAGCAATGCAGCAAAGAGAATCATCACCCACAACAGGCCTGGCGTAACGGCACGACGATCGACCGGTGAGAGGTCGAGCGCAAAGTTGAAGATGAAGATGGCCAGCACACCGAACAGCGCCATGATGCTGAGAATTTCGCGGCTGCGCCATTCGATGCGCATGTCCTTCGCTGCAATGAGCAACGCTGCCCGCACGTATTCACGCATGGGCGCCTCCCACGTATCGCCGATAGAACGCACGCCACTCGTCCAGTGTATGGGCATCGCGCGGGGCATCATACACGATTTTCCCCTCTGTGAGAATGGCGACTCGGTCGCAAAGCGCCAGGCCCTGTTCCAGATTGTGCGTGGTCATGATGATGGTACGTCCACGGCGTGCCGTTTCGGCCAACAAGTCGGCAAAGCGCTCTGCCGCACCCTCATCCAGTCCAGTGAAAGGCTCATCCAACAAGAGAATCAGCGGGTCGTGCAGGATGGCGCGGGCAATGGTGGCGCGCTGCACCATCCCTCGTGAGAAGGTGCGCACAGGGTCGTGGGCACGGTGGGCCAAACCAACCTGGTTCAGCACTTGTTGAATGCGCTGCTCGGCATCGGGCACAGCGTAGAGCCGCGCAAAGAAGTGCAAATTCTCGTGGAGGGTCAGGTCAGGGTAGAGCAGGCTCTGGTGCGAGACCATGCCAAGGGCGCGACGAGCTTCTGTCCAATCGCTCCGCAGTTCGTAGCCATTCAGGCGCACGTGGCCACGTGTGGGGCGGCTTAGTGTGGCAATGATTTTCAGCAAAGTGGTTTTGCCCGCCCCATTCGGGCCAAACAGGGTGAGGAATTGCCCTTCGGCGATGGTGAGAGAAACCCCCCGCAAGACACGATGATGGCCGAATTGTTTGTGCAGGTTCTCGATTTCAATCACCGCTGCTTGTACGCTCCGCCACGTGAGAGAGTCCCAACGGCGCCCCGCACTGGGCGCAAAAACGAGCGTTCAAGGACAACGGCGCACCACACCGTGTACACGTCTTAGCCTGAGCAGCACGCTGTTGCCGCAAAGCAGCGATGGCCTGGTCAATCCATTCGTCGAGCGCCTGGTCTTCATCGGTCGAAGGCCCCCCTACCGCCTGTTCGAGCTCGTCGAGCCGTTTCAGAATAGCCGCGGCCTGCGCTCGATAGCGGGCATCCAGCTGTCGAAAATCTTCTTCACTCAGCTTCCCCATGCTCCGGTCGAATTGCAAGTCGCGCAGAGCATGGAGCACAGCCTCGCGCTGGAAAAGCAAGGCTTCCAATTCTTCCAACTGCGGGTTCGGCGTTGAAGCGTCAGACACGAAACGACGGCGCATCAGCGGACGCGCCGTCCACGCCACGAGGAACGCAATGAGTATCAGAACGATGAAGACTTCCATGGTCATGTATGCCCTTTACTGTTAGATGCGCATTCCCAAAGCGGGTCGCTCGCGAGCCTGCAAGCGTTCCAAAATACGTTCTTCCCGTGGGTCAGGCCACATCGCAATCCAGACGCCCAGCAGCAAGATGAATCCACCAATCCAAACCCAGGTAACGAGGGGATTGATGAAAATTTTGTAGGTGACCGTCCCGTCTTCGTTGACCCCCGTCAATACCACGTAAAAATCTTCGATGAGCGTGGATTCGACAGCAACTTCGGTTTCGCGCTGACCACCAGGCACTTTGAAGTGCCAATCGATCGCCGGCGTCATGACGCCCAGAAAGCGATCGTTTTTCCAGACATGGATGGGGGCGGCAATGCGCTCTTTGATGAGATCGCGTGAGGAATCAAGCCCCATAAACTGGATTCGGTAGGATTCGATTTGGGCGGTTTCCCCAGGTGCCAGCGTGATGTCCTTACTACGGTCGTAGACACGTGACCCAACGATGCCAATACTCATCAGGACGATGCCCAGGTGGATGATGTATCCCCCATAGCGACGGCGGTTTTTGGCCACAAGCGAGAACAACGCCGTGTGAGGAGGCTCACCCGTACGCAGCCGTTGTGTACGCCAGGCACGGTAGATGTCCTGCACGTGCCCCACAGCGATGAAAGCCACCACGGGAAGCGACACCAGCGTCACCCATTCACGCACACCAGAAATGGCGAGCGCCAAAGCAGTAAGCAGTGCCGCCGCCACAGGGAGAGTAAGATTACGCCGCAATTGCTGCATGGAGACACGACGCCAGGGCAGCAACGGCGCTATCCCCATCAGCAACAACATGGCTAGCAGCAATGGGCCTGCCACCTGATTGAAGTACGGTTCTCCTACGACGATACGACGACCTGTCGCCAGTTCGCTGATGATGGGGTAAATCGTGCCCCAGAAGACGGTAAACCAAATCCCCAAGAAGAGCACGTTGTTCAGCAAAAAGGCCGTTTCACGTGAGACCTTAGCATCGAGCTGATGCTCGCTCTTGAGCAAGGGCAAACGTTGGTAGAGCAAAGCAAACGCCCCCAGAAGCAAAATGGCGATGTAAACCAGGAAGTAGGTGCCGATTTTCCCCGTCGCGAAGGCGTGGATGGATTCGAGTACGCCACTGCGTGTCAAAAAAGTGCCAAAGATGCTGAGCACGAATGTCAGAATGATGAGTACCATGTTCCATACTTTGAACATGCCACGCTGCTCTTGTACCATGACCGAGTGCAAGAACGCTGTGCCCACCAGCCACGGCATCAGCGACGCATTTTCGACGGGGTCCCATGCCCAGTAGCCACCCCAGCCGAGCTCGTTGTAAGCCCACCACCCCCCCAGGCCAATGCCAATGCTGAGAAACATCCATGCTACCAACGTCCAACGACGCGAAAGGCGCACCCAAGTAGCGTTCGTGCGCCCCGTTAGTAAAGCAGCCACAGCAAATGCAAAGGGAACAGTGAAACCGACGAAGCCGGCATAGAGCATGGGAGGATGCATGATCATAGCAGGATGCTGCAGCAGTGGGTTGAGCCCACGCCCGTCGGTTTGAGGAACGGGGAGCAATGCAAATGGTTTCGCTTCGAAATTCATGACGACAAGGAAGAAAGTCAAGACGAAGGCGTGCACCGCCAAAACGTAAGGCATGAATGGGGCAGCATTGTCACGATGGACAAGGTAGACAGCCCCCATGTAGACGACGAGCAGAAGTGCCCAGAAGAGCAGCGAGCCTTCTTGCCCCCCCCAAATACCAGTAACCGTATAGAAGAGTGGTTGCCCAATCGTTGTCTGACGCCAGACATAGGCGAAGCGAAAATCTTGCGTAATGAGCAAGTATTCCAGCAATATGAATGCAACCACAATCAATAGGCCAGTACCGAAGAGTGCATTACGCCCGCTCTGTATCAACTCTGGCACACGACGGCGTGCTCCCAAGAAGAGAGCAACAGTCGCATACGCAGATAGGCCAAGCGCCGCCAACATGACAAAGTAGCCAATATCAGCCATAGATTCCCTCCCATCTCTTGACAAAACGAGTGCAGGAAGTAGACCACATCCCTGCACCTGCATTCTCTTTTGTCATTGTTTCTGTCTCATTGCCCGTTGGAAGGCTCCGGTTGATAATGGTCGGTAGGGACTTCGGCACCAGCCTCGGCAGCTTCCTCGTACTTGGAAGGACATTTGACGAGAATGTTGCTCGCCTCGAAGACGCCGTTTTCGTTCAATCGCCCTTCGACGATTACACTGGTACTCTTCATGAACAAATCCGGCATCACGTCATGGTAGACAACTGGTAAACGGTTGCCTTGCTCATCCACCATATCGAAGCGCAACACGATGTTGCGTGTATCATACTCGACACTTTCTTTATCTACGGGTGCTTCGACACGCACCATATCGCCGACAACAGCATCACCACGCGCACGTAACTCTTCCAGCGTGATGTAGTACGCGCCACCCGCACGTACCCCCTGGTAAATGAGAAAAACCATCGCCAGGAGAATTACCATTCCCCCTACGACGAACTTGAATTTACGTTTGGGAATTGGCCCAATATAAGGCTCTTCACGAACAAGGACTGTCATGCATTGCCTCCTTTGCGCTCGTATGCTCGCATACCATGCGCATTGTAGCATAAGCCTTCTGCATTTCCAACTGACCCGAATAGTGACATTTGTCACAATTCGTTGCTGCACGAGTCGGTGTACATGCGACATTTTGTCTGACTATCACTCATGCTAGTATATGCCTTTGTACAGAACAACGAATCGTCGTTTTTCGAGGTGAAGAGCCTATGCGTGAAGCAACCAAACTGGCCTTGTTGCATCGTATTCAACGCCAGCGACGCAAGAGAAAACAACCAGGCATGAAGCGTGTTGCACAGATTGGTCTCGCGCTGCTGCTTGGGCTGCTGTTGATGTCGATGATTCCACTTGCAGGTGCAGCAGTTGGGGCTGCGTATCTCATGGAATTGACACCCCCTTTCATCGACCGTGCCGTAGAACAAACTGTGGGGTTTGGTGTTCAAATGTACGCCAGGTACTTCTTCGATGAGGAACTTCCCTCACCCGACGACCTGGCACGTCGCACCCAGCGCGTCTTCAAAACCACCAAGATTTATGATCGTACAGGGCAGCATCTCCTGTGGGAAATCATCGATCCCGAAGGGGGCAACCGCCAGGTCATCCCGCTGGAAGACATTCCGTTGCATGTCCGCCAGGCAGCGATTGCGTTGGAAGACCGCACGTTCTACGAAAACCCTGGCGTGAACCTGCGTGGGATCGCACGAGCATTGTACCAAAACCTACGCTATGGCACAGTCGTGCAAGGGGGATCGTCCATTACGCAGCAGCTGGTCAAAAACGTGCTCATCGACCCCGAAGAGCGTTACAAGCAAAGCTATAGCCGCAAAATCAAAGAAGTCATCCTAGCGTTCGAGATTTCGCGCCGTTACGACAAGGATACGATTCTTGAATGGTATCTCAACACCATCAACTATGGGCGCTTGGCCTATGGCATTCAAGCCGCTGCGCAAACGTACTTTGGGAAGGATGCCAAAGACCTGACGCTGGCCGAAGCGGCTATGCTGGCAGCGCTTCCCAATGCACCGGCGCTCTACGACCCCTTCACCGCCCCAGAACAGGCGAAAAAGCGCCAGGAAATCACGCTTCAAGCCATGTACGAAGCAGGGTTCATCACCCGCGAAGAGATGGAAGCCGCCAAAGCCGAACCCGTGCTCGATCACCTGGCTGAACCCAAACGCTACGAAATCAAGGCGCCTCACTTTGTCTTTTACGTGCAAAAATTGCTGGAAGAAAAGTATGGCCCCGATATGGTATACCGGGGTGGGTTGACGGTCTACACCACCATCGATCTCGACATTCAGAACATTGCTGAAGAGTCGGCACGTGAGCATGTGCGCAAGTTGCAAGAAGACCCCGAAAAGTATGTCACCAACGCGGCTGTGGTGGTGCTCAACCCCAAAACAGGCGAAATTCTCTCGATGGTGGGGAGCCTCGATTACTTCGATTCGTCCATCGACGGGCAAATCAACATGGCAATTACTCCTCGTCAACCTGGTTCAAGTTTCAAGCCTTTCACGTACGTGACGGCATTCGCCAAAGGCTACACCCCGGCCACCATGTTGTGGGATGTGCGCACGGTCTTCGACGATTCACCCAACCCTGCCTACGTACCCGAAAACTACGACCGCCGCTACCACGGCCCTGTCACGCTGCGCAAAGCACTTGCCAACAGTTACAACATCCCCGCTGTCAAACTCATGGAGATGGTTGGGATTCCATCCGTTCTCGAAACAGCTCACCGCATGGGCATCAACACTTTGAACCGTGAAGATTACGGGCTCAGCCTGGCATTGGGAAGTGGCGAAGTCACGCTTCTGGATCTGACATATGCGTATAGCGTGTTTGCCAACAACGGGGTGATGGCAGGCCAACCCGTTCCGCCCGAAAAATTGCGCCCTGGCTATCGCGAACTCGACCCCGTGGCCATTCTGCGTGTCGAAGATGCCAATGGCAACGTGCTGGAAGAATACACCCAGCCCGAAACACGCCAGGTGTTGTCGCCACAACTCGCCTACCTGATTACCGATATTCTGAGTGACGAAGTCGCCCGCCAGCCAGCCATGGGGGCTGGAAGCCCACTTTTGTTGAGCCGTCCAGCCGCTGCCAAAACAGGGACGACCAATGATTTCCGCGACAACTGGACGATTGGCTACACGCCTCAATTTGTAACCGGTGTGTGGGTTGGAAATACCGACAATAGCGAGATGGGGAACGTTTCAGGATTGGATGGGGCCGCCCCCATCTGGAACGACGTCATGGAAAAAATCCACGAAGGATTGCCAGTCGAAGAGTTCATCCCACCCCCAGGGCTGGTGGCTGTGCAGGTATGCGCCGAAAGTGGGTTGTTGCCCACGCCGGCCTGTCCACGTATTCGTACCGAAATTTTCATCGAGGGGACGCAACCAACAACATACGACAATCTCTATCAAATTTTCCGCATCTGTAAACCAAGCGGCAAACTGGCAACCGTTTACTGCCCACCCGACCAGATCGAAGAGAAGGTCTTCATGGTTGTGCCCCCCGAAGCCGTCGAGTGGGCACAACAGGCAGGTATCGAATTACCACCGACCGACTACGACACCACGTATGGGCCTGTCGCTGGCAGTGGCACTGCTGTCATCACGTCGCCACAACCCTATGGCTACGTTGGTGGCATTGCGCCCATTCAGGGGACCGCCCGCACCGAACCACCCGACCAGTTCAAGCTCTATCGTATCGAATTCGGACAAGGACTCGACCCTGCGTCGTGGATTCAAATTGGGCCCGACTATACCACGCCAGTTGTGGATGGGCTGCTCGAACAATGGGACACACGTGCCCTCGAAGAAGGGCTGTACACGCTGCAACTCACGGTGTTGCGCCAGGATGGACAGGTCGAACGCACGAGCGTCCAGGTGACAGTTGACAACACACCGCCCACGGTGCGCATCACCTACCCGTTCGAAGGACAAGAATACGTGCTCAACGATGACGAGTGGGTCAGCATCCAGGTTGATGCCAGCGATAACATCGCCATGCGCGAAGTGCGTTTCTTCATCGATGGGCGCGAATTTGCCCGCAGCAGCATTGCGCCCTTCACCGAAAAATGGACGCTCGACAACGAAGGGCGGCTTGGCCCTAACGAAATACGCGAACATGAGATTTACGTGGTCGCTGTGGACGCCGCAGGAAACGAAACACAAAGCGAACGTGTACGCATTCGCGTGCGCGGTAATCCCGATGGGAACTAACGCGTGCTCGTTGGGCAGCCATCCGCTTCGACTACGAGCGGCCAAAAGTCAACCGTGGCTGTGTTGCCACTCACTGGCTGCATGAACCCCGCCGGGGTCATCTTGTAGGCACGCATATCCGGCACCAGAGGGCGCACTGTTTGGGTGCGCCCTTCGTTCGTCCACATGAGTTGCACAAAGTCATGCCCGCGACAGAAGGCATATGTTTCGATACCACCAGCCTCACGTGCCCAGAGCAGAGTGGCGCCATCGAGACGTGCAGTCAAAAAACGCAAAGCCCAATACGCCGGAAATGGGCGATCGCGGTTGAGCAATCCGGCATACCGCCAGCCAGGTCCGTTGAAGGTATACCATACAGCGCCATAGAGGTCGTTTTTCCACGCCCGTGCGTAAAGCCGAAAGAGATAGTTGGCTTTGGCGCCTTCGTAGGCGCCTCCTGGACACTTCGGCTCCATCTCCGGTGGGCACAACAAGCCACCTTCGTTCATGACGATAGGGATATCAGCCAGGCCGTATTCGGCTAGCACGCTGCGTAGGTAGCGCACTTTGCTTTCCAGCAAACCACCTCGGTCGGCATACCGTCCATTTTGGTAGAACATATCCCAATCACGCTCCCCTGGAAACCAAAGCGGATATGCATGATATGCAAGCATATCGAACGCATCACCTGCGCCGGCTTCGAGAACGCCGCGCAGAAAGAGCGGTTGGGTGCATGTGGGGTCGCCAGCGGTGTCAACGCCCCCCCCCATTGGGCTATCTGGCGTGCAGGAAAGCAACAACCCCCCAAACACCAAAATCGCCTCGGGGTTGGCGGCTTTCAAACCGGCGTAGGCGACTTCCAACATAGTGGCGTATGCTGCGCCATCGTAGAGCGGTTCTTCTTCCTGCCCAATACAGCCATAGGGCGCATCAGGCCCCACGTAGTCGGGGTCGGCATCAGGTTCGTTCCAAATCTCGAAGAAGCGTACATCGAAGGGCGGGGCACTATATCGCCGCACCGTTGCTCCCACGAATCGTCGAAAATCATCCAGCGCGTCGGGGTGAACCGTGCGACACGAGTAGGTATCGTCATCGTCAGGGGTACGCTCTGCCCAGTCGGGTGTACCGCGGATGATCAGCATCACGTCATAGCCACGTTCACCCAACAGGCGCAGATCATGTTCCAGCTGCCGTTGCGTGTGCCAGCGATAGGGGCCTGGCGTTGGTTCGACAAGCCCCCACAACACGCCATTGAGCCGCACTAGGCGCACGCCACTCTTTTCCAAAAAGGGCAAGGCGCGCTCGACCTGCCCCGGCCAAAGTTCAACTCCAAACGCAAAAGGGGCTTCCTTTGGAAGCGGACGCCCGGCTATGAGCAAAGAGGCCAGCAGGAGCAACAATCCCCAACGCAACACCAGCGGCACGCGCATCGTTCCTCCATGTTGGTTGATTGTCTGGCATGGAGTGTAGCCAGCGCACGCCGAAAAAGAAAATGGGCACGCCAAGCGTGACGTGCCCATGGGGTGTTGTGTTCGTTCTTAGAAACCGCCGATATCAGCAATGTAGGCCACAAGGTCGGCCACGCGGTTCGAATACCCCCATTCGTTATCGTACCAGGAGACCACTTTCACGAGGTTACCGCCAATGACCTGTGTGCTGAGCAAGTCCACCGTCGAGGAGTGCGGATCGCCGATGAAATCGCTCGACACCAGCGGTTCATCCGTGACCGACAAAACTTCGCCCAACCAGTCTTCGCGCTGTGAGGCTTCGATGAACGCCTTGTTGACGTCTTCGACCGTCACGTCACGCTCCAAAACGGCCACAAAGTCTATCACCGAAACCGTCGGTGTGGGCACACGGAAGGCCATCCCATCGAATTTGCCTTCCAGTTCAGGAATGACAAGCGCCACAGCTTTGGCCGCACCGGTCGTGGTGGGGATGATGTTCAGCATCGCCGAGCGAGCACGGCGCAAGTCCTTGTGTGCCAGGTCGAGAATGCGCTGGTCGTTGGTAACACTGTGAATCGTGCTCATCAACCCATGCTTGATGCCAAAGGTTTCGTGCAACACTTTGGCCACCGGTGCAAGGCAGTTTGTGGTGCACGATGCGTTGGAAATAATGTGATGCGTTTCGGGATCGTATTGCTCTTCGTTGACGCCCAACGCCACCGTCAAGTCAACCGCACCCTTGGCCGGTGCCGTGATGATGACCTTTTTGGCACCTGCAGCTAGGTGCTTGGACGCATTTTCGCGGTCGCGGAACACACCGGTGGATTCGATCACAATATCGACGCCCAGGTCGCCCCATGGAATTTCGGCCGGGTTGCGAATGGCAAACGATTTGAGTTTCTCGCCGTCGATGTAGATATCACCATCGCGAACGTCCACATCACCGGGGAAGGGGCCATAAATGGAGTCGTACTTCAAGAGGTGGGCGTTGGTTTCGGCGTCCATCAGGTCGTTGATGGCTTCGATATCGACGAAATCGCTGTAATTTTCGTAGATAGCCTTGAAGACCTGGCGACCGATACGACCAAAACCGTTGATACCGACTTTAATGCGATCAGCCATAGGGACAGCCTCCTATCGAGTTGTCAGGTTGTGATTTTCGGAACAACCGCGCCTATTATACGCAAGTTGACACAAAGTGCGAATGAGAAACGGTTCTTTTCTCACGTGACAAACATCGATGCACACAAAAACGGGGTATGCACCTGAACGCACACCCCGTTGTGCTTGACACCACCTCATCAGACTGCGACGATTACGACATCTCCGCCAGCAAACGCATATATTCGATAACGGTGTCGATCCCCCGATAGAAATTGGGCAAGTAGAATTTTTCATTCGGAGCATGCAAATTGTCATCCCCCAGCCCAAAGCCCAACATGACCGGTGGCGCCCCCAAAATATCCATGAACGTTGCCACGACAGGGATGGACCCACCTTCACGTGTGAAGATAGGGCGTTTGCCCCACACGGCCTCGAATGCAGCAGCGGCGGCTTGCATGGGCACACTGTCCAGCGGGATAAGCGCAGGCTTGCCGCCATGCAACGTCTTGGCGCTGAACGTCACCGTTGGCGGAGCGAGTTCCTGCAAGTATGCAATCGCGCGTTGGGCAATATCGTCGGGGTCCTGGTCCGGTACAAGGCGCATGGAGATTTTTGCCGAAGCACGTGCGGGGATGATGGTTTTGGCACCTTCACCAGTAAAACCAGCCCACATGCCATTGACATCGAGTGTTGGGCGTGCTCCAATTCGCTCCACGATGCTGTATTCAGGTTCTCCCCACACCGCGGGGACGCCGGTCTCGGCCTTCAATTCTTCCTCCCCATAGGGAATTTGCGCCAAGCTTTCGCGTTCAAGCGGCGTCAACGGGCGTACAGCACCATAGAAACCGGGGATGGTCACACGCCCATGTTCATCGTGCAAATGCGCTAACATCCGCGCCAACACCAATGCCGGGTTCTCCACGGCACCACCATACAAACCACTATGCAGGTCGTTGCGTGGCCCCTGCACCGTTACTTCGATGTAAGCAAGCCCACGCAGCCCATACACAATACTTGGCGTTTCTGGTCCCAAGATATGGGTATCAGAGATGATGGCCGAAGAAGCCGCCAGGCGTTCGCGGTTTTCAGCAATAAACGTGTCCAGATGCACACTCCCAACTTCTTCCTCGCCTTCGAAAATATACTTGATATTGACTGGTAAGCGCCCTATGGTCTTCAAATACGCTTCAGCAGCCTTCACATGAATGAAAAGCTGTCCTTTGTCATCCGTCGCACCACGTGCATAAATGTTCTCACCAATGATCGTTGGTTCGAAAGGGGGTGTCTTCCACTCGTCCAGGGGGTCGACTGGCTGCACATCATAGTGGCCATATACCACCACCGTTGGCGCATTGGGCCCAGCGCCAAGCCATTCACCATAGACGATTGGATGACCGCCAGTCTCGACCAGTTCCACGTGTTGGATACCAGCCACGCGCATCTGTTCGGCGAGCCACTCAGCCGCTCGGCGCACATCTGCGGCATGTTCCGAAAGGGTGCTGATACTGGGAATACGCAAAAAGGCCTTCAATTCTTCGACGAAACGCGAACGATGGGCGCTGGCATAGTCGCGGGGTGTCGTCATACATGCCTCCTTTGTTGATGGGTTGAACGCATTCGACGCCTTTGCTCGCACATAGAGGAACATGCCACAGGGAGGAAATTTGGACAAGGCGGGGACAAAGAAAAAAGACCCCGCCGAAGCGGGGCCCTTTCATGAATACTCGCGTAAACGAATCAGGCACCACTGAGCGTGCTCGAGATGCGCGAGAAGACCGCACTGATCTGGCCACCGAGCAAGGTCAGCGCCGCGATCACGACGATGGCAACGAGCACGATGATCAGCGCGTATTCGACCAGACCCTGGCCTTCTTCGCGTTCCGCAACGAGTTCGTTGAGCAGAGCGTTGAGGTACGTGTACAGATAAAGCATGGTAAATCCTCCTATATGAATGATTTCGCTTTGGGGATAACCCCCTTTGCCCTCTTGCCTTCAACTGAAGGCGGTGCCATTATAGACCACTGATGAACAAATTGCAATAGGAGCAAACTCCTATTTTATGCTCTGTAAAGGACTTTTTGCCCTGCAAAAAAAGTCCATGTATTTTGCTGGCAGTATGTTCATGAAAGCGAGAGGGATGTATGCAAAACATTGCATGGCTTTGGCTCCTTCTCAGTGGCGTTGCTGTGGTGTTGAGCCTAGCAGGACTGGTGTTACCATTCATTCCTAGTGCTCTTTTCCTGTTTCTGGCAGCCTGTTTCTACGATGCGGCGTTTGCCTTCGAGGTCTTCGGGCGGTTCTGGCTCGCGCTCCTGGCAATTCTTGCCGCGCTCGGAAGCCTGGCTGACTGGTGGGTAAGCTATATGCTTGCACGTCGAGGTGGCGCTTCCCGCCTGGCAACGCTTGCGGGTATGGTCGGAAGTCTGGTGGGGTTGCTTGTTTTCTCTCTTCCAGGCTTCGTGCTTGGTGCAATTGTCGGTATTGTTCTGGTTGAGGGGCTACGGCAACGCCACCCTAAAATGGCTTTGCGTGCTGGCTTTTTCTGGTTCGTCGGCTGGGTAGCGGGGCTTGTCGTGCAGGTGCTTACGCTTGGAAGTATGCTAGTGATCTACGTGTGGCGTGTCAGTATGACGTGGTGATGCAAGCAATTGCCCACGTTGACAATAGACCTGGCAGGCACGTATGGCCTGCCAGGGTATCATTCTTGCAGCAGAAAAGATTTGATGTACCCCCCACGGTAAAACGCACGTATCGTCTCCACGTGGCTGGTTACCGAAGGCATTCCTACGTACAAGATGCGCTGTTCCTGCGCGTCGGCTTCGAGTTCGGTGAGCAACACCTCCGTTTCCAGACGGGGGACATGCTTGGGTTGCGCCTGAATGAACGCTTCGCGATGCGCCAACACCAGTTGCAATGCTTCCCGTGAGATGATGGCTTGTGGCAACTGGTTGTCGATGGTCGATCCAAGCATCAGGCGCAAAAGTTTGTCGCCACGCTCACGCTCACCTGCGCCATACAAGGTGCGTGCCAACCAGGCTGTTGCCACAGGCCAGACCGCTGGCAGCAACCCGCTCAACTCAGGAGCATACGAATACGCTGGCACGTATCCATTCAAGCGACGGTCGAATAGGGCATCGTACAACCAATCAAGCGTGGAAAGGAGGGGGTCGCGGTCTTCAGGCCAGATGCCGAAGAGGGCGGGCGCAAGCAATGAGATCGTTGGGCGAAAATCGGGATAGCCGTTGCTATCCAGGCGCGTAATAAACCGATCGTTGCGCAACAAATGCTGTTCGATGCCCTTGCGCAACGCCCCATACACGATATCCAAATCGCGGTCGCGGTAGGCGTCTGCCGCCAGATGGAATGCCGCTGCGGCAACCGATGCAACCCACAATGAAAACCCGGCACCATCGAATGGCGGGAGAATGTCAGCCCCTACGCGCGGCAAGCCTAATTGCGGGTGTAGGCGCTTCTCCAAATACCCCAACCCACGCCGCACACGCACTTCGATGGCTTTCAGAAACTCGGATTCTTCTGAAAGCTGCGCATATTTGAGCAGCGCCCAGACGCCCATGGCTGTTGCTTCGGTAATACCTGGCCCTTCCATGGGGCGACCATCTTGACGATAGCGGGGGGCCCAATGCCCATCCCCCTTCTGCAAAATCATCAAACCACGCAAAATGGGGCGCAGCTGTTCGCGGTTCCCCATTTCGGCCAACGATGCCAGCAGCAAGGCCTGTTCGCGTGTAACGATCACGGCGGTGGGATTGTCAGGCGGCAAATTGGTATATGCCATGCCTGTGCTGACTTCGACACGGCAAATTTTCAACAACTCATGTGTGGCGTCTACGAATGGATCGAGATTGCTCACGGTGCACCTCTCGGCAACGTTTTTTCAACGAAGTGTGCTTGTATGATTGTATCACAGGCGCGCGTTCATGGCGAGATGAACGTATGTCCGTGCGTTGCAGGAGTGGGGACCATGCCACGCCTGTTGCCGTCACACTTGCGCGGCTTTCCAAATGCGTTTGAAGGGATTGATGGCTACCTCGTCTTCCTCATCGGCAGAACCTTCCTCACGTGCCAGTAGAGCAGCAGAAGAACCAATCCCAACAAAAAGCCAGTACAGCGCCACACTGTGCGGAAACGCAATGTTGAAAAAGTAGTGGTCGAAAATACCACCAAACATCGCGCCCAAAACGGCAGACAATGCTCCGAAGAGAATTGGTTCGAGTGTGCTTCCACGTTGCACGCGGCGCAGGCTGTTGATTCCCTGCCAGTAAAAGCCTACCATCGTTGCCAAAAATGCCCCCAACCCAAGCAGCCCCATAAATTCCGCCATCAGCAGGTACATGCTGCTCACGCCAATGTAGAGGTCAATATCCGGTGAACCGGAGAACCCTACGCCAAACCAGGGATAGCGCCGAATCAAGCGCAAGGCGTCTTTGTATTCACCAAACCGCATTTGCGTTGCCAGGTCTTCCCCTCGCAACCCCGCTATGAAACGATCAATGTAGCCTTGCGCCTGGGGCAAGAAGAGCAAAAGCACACCTGCCGCCAGCGCGTACGGAAGCAGACGGCGATAGCGTACCAGCATGAGTGGCATCAAGGCCACCACAAGCCCCACCATTGCCCCACGCGAAAACGTCAGCACCATAGCCAGCCCCATAAACGCCAGAAAAATGCCCGTCAACCAACGCGGCAACAACGGACGTTCGGCTGCCAGTTGCGGCGCGGTAAACGCCGTTATCAAGATGAGCAGACCGCCGTACACATTGGGGTCGACGCTGGTGCCCGTAGCACGTTGTGCCAATGCAGGGTTGTCTTCGATATAGCGAATCACCCCCGGCCCCGATGGATAGTCGAAAACGGCCAGCGTCGAGAGGATGCGAGCTTCCAGCCCATCCGGCAAGATGTAGAGCGCCACACCAATGAACGCCGCCAATGCGCCGCAGAACATAATCACAAGTGCCAGCCCTTCCAGTTGGCGACGGGTACGCACGTGGTCGATAATCACCAGGGCGAGCATCACCCCCAACACCAGTTCACCAAAGCGGCGCAGGGTGTTTTTTTCAAGCGGGGCATGCTGCAATCCACCGATGAAGGCCACAATCGCGACGCCGATGAACGCGAGCACAGCAGGTGCCAGTAGCCCGAAACGCAGTCGGCGAATATCACCGTTGGCAAGCCGCATGAACCACACAAAGAATGTCAGCCCCAGCGCGGCATCCAAAAAGGTGGGCTTGAAGCCGATGCTGAACGGAAATGCCGCAAATGGGAGCAGAATTGTCACGCCTGCCACGGCATACAGCCCCCACTGGGGCGTGCGGAGCATGAAGAGAAACAGGACCACTGCGAACGGAAGCGCCAGCGCCACGATGGGCGACACTAGCACAATCAGCGCGGCGGTTGCCAGCACCAAAACCACCGCCATCGACGCCACCAACACGGCAGCCCGACGATCACCAACGAGAAATGCGACCCGCCATGAGCGATAAAGTGCGCGTGCCTTCATGAGTCTTCCCCCATTTCACCGGGCTGTGGCAAGCGACGTAACGTCAGCGCGTTTTCGACGGCATAGAGCACGCCCCCCATCAAACCAATGGCGAGTGTAACGGCGTAGAATGTCAGCGACATGGCCAATGCCACCGATTGCGCCACGCCCGCCTGCGTAAACAACGCGACATACGCCCCTTCACGCACCCCCAACCCGTTGATGGAAATTGGCAACGCAAGTGTGAAAGAGAAAATGGGAACAAAAATCAGGTAGTACAAGAGGTCGATGTGGACATTGTACGCCCACCCAATCACGACGTTGATGATGATAATGAGCATGTTGAACAGGAGCGAGTAGAGCGTCGCACGTACTAACACAGGGCGCGTATATCCATCCAATGAAGCATACAACCCCCGAATGCCACGCCGATTGATGAGCGCACGCGCCAAAGGAATATGCGTTTCAGCCCATGCGCGCACACGCTTGTTGAGCAACAACGCCACCCCTGCGATACTTACCACTGTGAGCGCCACCAACAGCGCCAGCGTCATTTTGACGTCAAGCCCACGTGCCCACGGTACCACAGCCGTGCCCATCAAGAACAATACCATCAAGCCACACATGCGATCTGCAAGTACGCTACTGGCAACTCGCGCACGAAAATGGGCATGGTCGCCACGATCGTGCCGAGCCAACTCATAATACTTGACGACGTCGCCCCCCATGCCACTGGGCAACACCATGTTGAAAAACGACCCCACAAAATAGAGATAGGTGAGACGGCTCACCGAGACCCGAATACCCTGCCCTTCCAAAAAAACCTGCCAGCGCCAGGCACGGACCCACATGGTCAACATGTAGAGCAGAACCGCCAGCCCCAGATAGCCAGGGTGCGCACGACGCAAGGTTGCCCATGTCTCGCGCCACCCCACAAGGCGCAGCAACATGCCCAACAACAGCACCGTCAGGCTCAGTTTCAACCATGTTTTCCAATTCCGCATTGCATCACCGTTCAGCCAACAGACGTTCGTACAGCGCAATATGCTGGCTGCCAATCCGCTTCCAGTCAAATTCGGGTGCTACTTCCAGCGCTCCACGCTGCAAGCGCCGCTTCGTGTCATCACGGCGCAACACCAACGCCAGCCGTCGTGCAAAATCACCCTCATGGTTGCGGCGAGCAACCGCCACGGTATGCTGAGGTGTGAGGTAGCGGCTGGGAACACGTGGTTCCGTCGTTACAATTGCTGCGCCATGTGTCAGAGCGGCAATCAAAGTGCCATGCCGCAACGAGGCGCCTTGCGTGTAGGGCAATGCCACCACATCCGCAGCGGTCAGCGCCGCCGACACTTCCGACGCCGGCATGTGTCCTGTCCAGATCAACCACTCATCCGTCAGGTTGAGTTCCTCACTCAACGCCCGAATTTCGGCCAGATATGCCGCATTAGTGGGGTCGCTTGCCCCCACGGGGTCACCCACAATCAGCACCCTGGCGCGAAACCCTGCCCGCAACAAGCGGTCTTGTGCACGCAGAAGAACGTCCACTCCCTTGCTGCGATTGATGAACCCGAAATAGACGATGAGCCAGTCATCGGGGGAAACGCCCCATTTGGCCCGCCAGGCATCTGCATCGAAGTCGGGGGGGCGATGCACGGGAATGTTGCTGCCAATGGGGATGAACGCCAGCGAACGCACTGACCACATGCGCAAGGTGGCTTCGTCCTCTTCGTTCGTGGTCACCACTGCATGCGCCTGCTGCGCGAGACGGCGCACCACCCCCTCGCGCAAACGCCCCACTTTGGGAAACAGGTATGGCACGCGCAAATCGTGGAACGTCACCACCACAGGCGGCCCACCCCGCAGGCGCAACCAATCGGGCAAAAGTGGAATCGCCCCCCCTAGGTCGAACGCCGCCGCCTGGTACTGAATGTGCACCAAGTCGTATTCACGGGCAATCGCCTGAATACGCGGCCACGCTAGCACATTCCACGCACCAATCTCTGGCATCACGCGCAGGCGCTGCTGTTCCACCGGGTCGGCGCGGCTACTGGTGAGCACGCCCACCTCGGCACCCTGGGCGACCAAATGATGCGCCAGATGCATGGTATAATCGGCCACGCCACCAATCATAGGCGGGTATTCACCTGAAACCAGCAAAATCCGCATAGCGTCCCCTTTGCTTCACAATTCTGCGAGTACCTGCCGATACGCCTGCACACGTGCCCGTCGCATATCGGGCTTGTGGCGCACTTGAAGTTTCATCCATTCGATCAACAGTTCCCACATAAAAAAGAGCCGCAACCAGTGGCGTAATAGCCACGCCCAGACGCGGCCATGCCAGCGTTCGGTGTACAGAATACGACTGCGTGCATACCGCAGATGGCGTGCCGCCACCACTTGCCCGCTGCTGGCGCCTTCGTGATGGATGAAACGCGCTTCGGGCAGATACCAGATTTCCCATCCTGCTTCACGCATACGTCGCTGCCAATCCACTTCCTCGAAGTACATGAAATAACGCTCGTCCATGCCACCGACATGCGCAATCGTTTCGCGACGAAGACAGAGCGCCGCGCCAACCAGCCATTCGACAGGCTGTGGTTCCGCATCTGAGCGGTCGGCAACGAAAAAGCGGTTCAGCCACGGGGTGATGCAGCGGTGCAATGGCGTATCCTGAAAGAAGAGGACCGGAAGTGAGTGGAAACGACGCCGTGAAGGCTGGCGAGAGCCATCGGGATAGAAAAGAGCGGGGCCGACACATCCCACGCGCGGGTGTGCTTCTAAAAATTGTACAAGACGCTGTGGCGCATCATCGAGGGCTTCGGTGTCGGGATTGAGCACCAGGACGAAACGCCCCTGTGCAACCTGCAATCCAGCGTTGACGCCGCCTGTGTATCCACGATTTTCGGGCAACGCCACTACCTGGACATCAGGAAAGAGCCGGCGAATGGTTGCGACCGAATCGTCATGGCTGGCGTTGTCCACAACGATATACTCGACACGCAAGGGAGCGCCTTCCAGGGCGTGAAAGAGCGAGCGCACACATTGCACCAGCAAGTCGCGCACGTTCCAGTTGATGATGACGATGGAAAGGTCCACCTGCGCCATGGCAAAACGTTGCCCCCGCAACGCTACACACGCCGCCGAACAATGTACCGTGCCAGTTCGGCCAACATAGTGCGTTCGGGGCAATCGGGCACGATTTCCAGATGGGTCAGGGCTTCATCCACCAGACGGTCGGCTTCGGCCAGGCTGCGCTCGATAGCATCGGACTCGACAACAGCAGCGACAATCGTGCTCACCTCGTCGCGCGATGGGCGTTTACCATCCAGGATAGTCGCTAACAAGGGGTCGTTGGGGTTGTGCCGAGCGTAGTAGATCAAAGGCAACGTAATGTTGCCACTGCGCAAATCGCTGCCCACGGGTTTCCCCATCTTTTCTTCGTCCCCAGCGTAATCGAGCACATCATCCACAATCTGGAACGCCAGCCCAATCAGTCGTCCATATTCGCGCAACGCAGTTGTAACTGGCGCGGGGGTATGGCAGAGGGCTGCCGCTGTTTCACACGACGCCGAAAAGAGCGCCGCGGTTTTGCCATGAATGCGGTTGAAGTAGTCTTCGATGGCACGGTTCCAATCCCACTTTGCCCACATCTGGCGCAGTTCACCGTTGACAATGGTCATCAGGGTTTGCGCGAAGATGCGGACCACGCGCACATTGTCGGTTTCGGTTGCCCATGCTGCTGCCTGCGCGAACAGGTAATCGCCCAGCAGAACAGCACTGGCAGGATTGAGTAGGGTATGCAAGGTGGGATTGCCGCGCCGTTTGGCGGCTGCATCGATCATGTCATCGTGGACGAGCGTGGCTGTGTGGAGCATTTCCAGCGACGCCGCCAGCGAAATCATCTTCTCGTATTCGGCACCGTAAATGCGTGAAACGAGAATCGCCAGCGAGGGGCGTACCAGTTTCCCCCCCGACGCCACAACATGCGCGAGCGCTTCATCCAGCAGTTCGAGCTGGATGTTGGCGGCGCTCCGCATTTTTTCGAGCACAGCGCGTAAATCCGGCTCGATGGGTGTAAATATGGGTAATGTGTGAACAGTCGCTGCGGTTGACAGAGTCATCCTCCCACTACCCGGCCTTGCGGCCGTGAGGTGCATGTGTTGGTGGCGTTGCCGTCAAACGTGTAAAGAGCCTCTCGGCGTTGCGTGTTGTCTGGCGTGCCACGGTTTCAATTGAACACGTCTGCAATTCGGCGATTTTTTCGGCAACGAGCCGTACATACGCGGGTTCGTTGCGCTTGCCCCGATACGGATGGGGCGTGAGAAATGGGGCATCGGTTTCGACCAGCAGGCGATCAAGCGGCAAATCAGCCACAAGCGCCTGCAAATGGCGTGCGTTTTTGAACGTGACTGGGCCATCTATACCAAGATAGAACCCCAATGCGAGGGCTTCTTCCGCCATAGCACGGTCGCCGCTGAAGCAGTGCAACACGCCCGGCGGTGTTGGCGCCTGGCCACTGTTCACCCATTCCCGTAAGATGTGCAACACATCTTCATGTGCCTCGCGGTCGTGGATGATGACTGGCAATTGTAGGTCGGCAGCCAGTGCCAACTGTGCCCGAAAGACCTGCTTCTGCACATCATGTGGCACACGCTTCCAGTAGTGATCCAGCCCGATTTCACCAATGGCCACCACTTTGGGATGTTGTGCCAAATCGCGCAATTCACGCTCGGCGTCGTCGTTCCATTCCGTGGCATCATTGGGATGGATGCCCACAGCGGCATAAACTGGCTCGTAGCGTTCTGCCAGTGCCACAGCACGGCGGCAGGTGGCGCGATTGATGCCAATGGTCATCATGCGTTGCACACCAGCAGCCAACGCGCGTTCGATGACGGCCTCGCGGTCGTCATCGAACGCGTCGAAATCAAGATGGAGATGGGTATCGATGAGTGTTGGCTCGCTGCTCGCTGTTTCGTTCAAGGCTAGCGCTCCACACCAGCCAGGTCAAGCCCGGCTTGCAGAATGTCTTCGACTTTGTCCTGGTGCGTGGTTTCGGTATAGACACGAATGAGCGGTTCGGTTCCACTGAACCGAATCAGCAGCCAGCCGCCCCCATTGCCCAAGTAGAACTTCCACCCGTCAGTGGTGTCAATGCGTTCCACTGGGAAGCCAGCAATTTCGGTGGGGCGAGCATTCGCCACATTGGCGCGAATTTCATCGCGGCGTTCGGCAGGGTAGCGCACGTCCCAGCGGTCGTAGTAGTGCGGGCCTACCAGATCGAAGAGTGTTTCGAGCAATTCGGTGGGGCATTTGCCTGTCTGACGCATCAGGTCGAGGAACATCAACCCGGCGAGAATGCCATCGCGTTCGGGCAAGTGACCACGGAAGGCGTACCCGCCGCTTTCTTCCCCACCAATGATGGCATCGGTTTCAAGCATTTTGGGCGCAACGTACTTGAAGCCGACACCCGTTTCGTACACCGGCACACCATAGAGCTCGCCCAGTTTTTCCAACATGCTAGACGCACTGAGCGTCTTCACGATAGGGCCACGCCAGCCGCGCACTTCCAGCAGGTAGTAGGCCAGCAACGAGAAAACTTCGAGTTGATTCACAAAGCGCCCGGTTTCGGCAACGATACCAACTCGGTCGGCGTCGCCGTCGGTGGCGATGCCCACATCCGCATTGAGCGCGGGGACACGTTCGCGCAGCACATCGATGTTGGGGGGAATGGGTTCCGGGCGGCTCATTTCGGGGAAGATGGGGTTGCGGTGGTCGTGAATTTCGGTGATACGCACCTTCCCACCAGCCAACAAGCGCGGCAACCAGCCAGCCCCCACTCCCCACATCGGGTCGGCCACGACATCGAAGTCGGCTTCTTTCAGGGCATCGAGATCGACAAGACGGCGCACACGTTCAATGTAAGTTTCGGTCGGATCGATGTATTCCACCAGGCCACGCGCAACCGCCTCGTCAAGCGCAATGCGCGACACATCATCTTCGGATGGGGGCAGATGTTTTTCCACGTCGGGCAGTTTCTCGCTCGCCACGGCACCGCCATAATCGGCGCGAATTTTGAAGCCGCTATCGGTGGGCGGGTTATGGCTGGCGGTAATGTTGACGCCACCACCGGCCGCCATGTCCAGAATGGCATGCGAGATGACCGGCGTGGGCATGGGGCCAGCCGTCAGGTAGACGTGAATCCCATTGGCGGCCATGACTTCGGCAACGGCAGCAGCAAAATTTTCGCCATGAAAGCGGTGGTCGTAGCCGACGACAACACCACGGTCGGCGACACCTTCTTCTTTCAGGAATTGGGCAAACGCGTGGGCCACACGGCGCACGTTCGCAAATGTATAATCTTCAGCGATCACACCGCGCCAACCATCCGTCCCGAACTTGATTTTGTGTGCCATGGCTCACTCCTTGTTGGTTGGTACCACAACAGCCGTTGCTTCGTGCAAGTCGGGGAAATCCACACCACGCTTGATGGCTTCTTCCAGCGCGACGATATCCGCATCCACCATCATCTTGACAAGCCCTTCAAACGAGACTTCCGGCTCCCAGCCGAGTTTCGCGCGGGCTTTGGACGCATCGCCCACCAGCAAATCCACTTCGGCGGGGCGATAGTACGCGGGGTCCACGACGACATACTCTTCGTAGTTGAGCCCCACATGCTCGAAAGCGATTTTGGCAAATTCGCGCACGCTATGGGTTTCGCCGGTTGCAATCACAAAATCTTCGGGCTCGTCCTGTTGCAACATCATCCACATGGCACGCACATAGTCGCCGGCGTAGCCCCAGTCGCGGCGGGCTTCCAGGTTGCCCAGGCGCAGTTCATTGGAAAGCCCCAGTTTGATACGTGCAACACCATGGCTAATTTTGCGTGTTACGAATTCGAGGCCTCGGCGCGGGCTTTCATGGTTGAACAGAATCCCGGAAACGGCGTACAGGCCGTAGGATTCGCGGTAGTTGACGGTAATCCAATGCCCATAGACTTTGGCAACACCATAGGGGCTACGCGGGTAGAAGGGGGTTTCTTCGTTTTGGGGCACTTCGCGCACTTTGCCAAACATCTCCGACGAGCTCGCTTGGTAGAAGCGGGTATCTGGCTTCACCATGCGAATGGCGTCCAAAATGCGTGTTACCCCCAACGCGGTAACTTCACCCGTCAAGACCGGTTGGCGCCACGATGTGGGCACGAAGCTCTGCGCCGCGAGATTGTACACTTCGTCGGGCTGATAGGCCTTCATGATGTCAATCAACGATGCCAGGTCGATCAGATCGCCCTGTACAATCTCGATTTTATCTTGAATGTGCTTGATGCGTTCGAAGTTGATGGTACTGCTGCGCCGCACCATTCCGACGACGCGATAGCCTTTGGAAAGCAAAAACTCCGCCAGGTATGAACCATCCTGGCCGGTAATCCCTGTGATCAGGGCGGTTTTCTGAGTACCCATCTCGGCATTTCCTCCTCAATTTTCAGAATGCAACTGCGCCCGCACGCGCTGACGCCAGTCGTCGAACACATCGCGAACGCTTTGTTCAAAAGGAATAGATGGCGCCCATCCGGTAGCCGCCCGAATCTTGCGTGTATCGGCACGTACTTCGGGAATATCCGACGGGCGCATGCGTGCCGGGTCGCGTTCGATACGCACATCAACAGTGGTGAACGCGAGCAGCGTATCGAGCAGCGACTGTATCGAACGTGCGACTCCACTGCCAACGTTGTACGCTTCTCCCGGCTCGCCATGTTCCAACACCAGGTGGTATGCCCGCACGACATCGCGCACGTCGCTGAAATCGCGCTTCGCGTCCAGATTGCCCACGTAGAGCACAGGCGGACGCAATCCAGCTTCGATTTCGGCGAGTTGGCTGGCAAAGGCGGCAGCCACAAAGCGGGCGCTCTGGCGTGGGCCAATGTGGTTGAACGGGCGCACACGCACCACATGCAGGCCATAGCTCGCCCAGTACTGGTAGCCCAACAAATCCTGCGTCGCTTTGCTGACGCCGTAGGGGCTGACCGGGCGAAATGGTGTTGTTTCTGCCACCGGCAGCTCTTCGAGGCGCACGCGCCCATATGCTTCGTTCGACCCCACGACCAAAATCCGCGCTGACAATTGCAAGTTTCGCGCTGCTTCCAGAATCGTCAATTGCCCACGAATGTTGTTTTCAAGCGTCCCCCACGGGTCTTCCCACGAACGGGGGACAAACGACTGCGCTGCAAGATGATAGATACGCGCTGGGTGGCATTCATCCAACACCGCCTGCACATGCTCGAAATTGGTCACATCGCCTTGTCGCAGCGTCAGTTTGTCTTGAATATGCGCAACATGGCCTGGTCCGCGATGAACCAGGCCCCAGACATCATACCCATTTGCCAGCAAGTGCTCCGCCAGAAAACTGCCAGCAAATCCACTGATTCCAGTGATGAAGACTCGCACGTTCGGCTTGCTCCTTTTGTCACAGACGCGCGCCATTATAGCGAGTTTCAAATGAAAAGCCAACGTTTACGCAGCACAGAGGCCAAAAGCGCTTGATTGTGTTCAAGGGCCCATCTATCTGGCCCAGCAGATCATGTACGAACGAAAAAGCCTGGCACGGCACGGATGCCTGCCAGGCCGGCCAGGAAGTCGATGGTCATTCTGTTTCAGGTTCACCACGCGCCTGGCGAATCAAATCGCGTTTCATCTTCCAGAGACGTGGTGTGAGCGAAACGTGGTACACATGCGGGTTGACGAGACGTCGCACACCGGGATCGAGCCGTTCGATATCTTCATGAACACGCTGGCGGATATCTTCAAGTGATGGGAATTCATACACGAGCCGCCCCTGGTCGAGCACGGTGACGTGCAGTTCTTCCCACGAAGTGCCCTCGCGGGGCAAGCTGCGCCATTTTGTACCATCGGCAGGGTGGCGCAGAATGATGGGTTCCATGCTGGCAATGTCTTCGTCATCCAGCCCCATGAGGTCGGCGGTGGCTTTGCCACGCGCATCGTAGAGCCGCCAAAGCCGCTTGCGCCCCGGATTGGGGGTTTTGAGGCGCGATTCGGAAATTTTGATGGCGGGCACCCACTCGCCTTCATCCTGAATGGCCACCAGTTTGTACACCCCACCCAATGCAGGATCGCCCCATGAGGTGATGAGCCGCGTGCCTACGCCGAAGGTGAGACGTTTGATCAGTGCGTCGGGGTCCACGCCATAACGCGGTGCTTCTTCTTGAATTTGGGTGATGATTTGCCAGATGACCAGTTCATCAAGCTCGCTGGACAACACGATAATCGTATCCTCGAACCCAGCCGCGTCGAGCATACGTGCGGCTTGAATGCTCAGATAGGCCAAATCGCCGGAATCGAGGCGAATGCCTACCGGGCGATGCCCTTTACGGCGCAACGTTTCGAAGACTGCGATGGCGTTGGGAATGCCACTTTCGAGGGTATCAATCGTATCCACCAGTAGAATGCAATCGTCGGGATACATCTCGGCATAGGCTTCGAATGCCCCCAGTTCGCCCATGCCCAACGCCATGGCCACCTGTACCATGCTGTGGGCATGTGTACCCTTGGGTGGCAACCCCAGCGCAAAAGACATCGCCACGTTCGATGTAAAATCAGCGCCGCCAATCAGTGCGGCACGTGCTCCGGCATGACCACCACGGTCGTGCGCACGCCGTAACCCAAATTCGAGCACGAGCGATGATTGGGCGCTGTAGCGCACCCGTGCGGCTTTGGTCGCAATCAACGTGGCATAGTTGAGCTGGTTGAGAAGCGCGGTTTCGAGGATTTGCGCTATCGCAAGTGGCCCTTCGACGACTGTCAGCGGTGTATTGGGGTGCACAACGCGCCCTTCGGGAACCGCGCGGATGGTGAGGCTTTCGAAGGTGCCATGACGTGCCAACCAGGTCAGAAAATCATCCTCGAAGAGGGGGTTTCCGGTGCGGCCTTTCAAGCCACGCAGGAGTTCAATGTGCTCCGGTTCAACCCGTGCCTGACGCATCCACTCGATAAACGGTTCCAGCCCCGCGTTGACGGCAAAACCCGCTTGATGACTGCCATAGATCGGATATTCGCGGAAGAAGTGGTCGAACAAGGCCGGGCGCTCGTGAATGCCCAAGCGATAGTAGACCTGCGCCATGGTGAACTGGTAAAAGTCGGTGTACAAAATGCTTTCGGTCAATGGCGCAAACATATGTGCCCCCTTTGTGTTTGTTGGTCAGGCGCGAGCATGCTAACACACTTCATGCCAAAAGACAAACCCTTCGTGTCATTCAGACACGAAGGGTTTGTGCTGAGCGCAGCTTCTCCTTACGCCACAACGCGCGGCACGTCTTTGAATGCCACCAGCGTGCGCCCTTCTTCGCGCGATTCGATGTCGATGTCGAGCAAACGTCCCTGATCATCGTAGCGCAACCAGATGCTCACGGGATCGTTGACCGTGTGCCCCAAAATATCATCCTCGCGCCCGACAGTGATGACGATGGCATCGTCGATTCCATCTTCGAGGTCGGCATCGATGGCCACCAATGGTTCGTTTTCGGCCAGCGCCTGATCGCCCAACGCCTCGTTGACCACACGCAGGTCAACCGGCCGCCCGGCGTTTTCCTCACTCAGGCGAGCCAACACCGTTGTCCATTCTTCACGCGGCAATCGTTTGTCAGCCATCGTTCGCTCCTTCTGCTCATCACATGCTGCTTCTGCTGGAAAAACAACGCGGGACGTTGCGTAAACGTCCCGCGTTGCCGGAGGTGTTTCAGGCTGGTGCATTACTTCTTGATTTTGATCTTGCGCGGCTTGGCTTGCTCAGCCTTCGGGAAGCGGACGACCACCACGCCGTTCTTGAATTCAGCCTGTGCTTTGTCGGTGTTGACGTCCACAGGCAGCGCCACCTGGCGATAGAACTTGCCATAGCGGCGTTCACGGATGTGGTAATCGCGTTCCTTTTCTTCGCGTTCTTCGGTGTGTTCGGCGCGAATCACCACTGTGTTGTTCTGAACTTCGATGTCCACGTCCTCAGGCGAGAAGCCAGGCAGCGTCGCTTCGAGCACCAGTTCCTTGTCCGTTTCGTACAGGTTGATGGGCATCGATGCGAAGGTATCTTCACCAGCCGTCAGCCATGCCGGTCGCAGGAACGATTCTTCGAACAGGCGATCCATCGCATCGCGAATGCTCAGCATTTCGCGGAACGGGTCCCAGCGCGTCAGCATAGGCCTCACCTCCATTCGTCGAGGATTTTGTCATGCTTTGACAAATCCGCCTTTACGAATAGGTGAGCAGCGTTAGAAATCCATAAGCAAGATGCTAGAAAAGTATTGGAAACGAAGGTCGTCAGCCTGCACATCGACAAAAAGCCCCGTGGTAGGGGCTTGTCGGAGCCGACATTTGGTTAGAGCGCCGCCATTGCCGGGATGAGATAGTCACGCACTACCACATCCCATGACATGCGCTGCGCCAGGGCAAACCCGGTTTCGAGGCCGAGGTGTGCCGCTTCGGGTGTGCGGGGTAAACGTTCGGCAAGGGCCATCGCGACTTTGCGTGCGGTTGCCGCTTCGATCATATCGCGCGTTTGTTGACCGATCGCCAGCAAATGTGGAATGTCCAGATGCAACGCCGCCACAGGGGTGACATAGTCGGCGACGACGACGTTTGCCACACTATCTCCTCCGGCTTTGTGTACGAATCCCACACAGCCGCACACGTTGCTGACACAACAAAGCGCTCCCGCTGTGAGGGGTTCGACCTGTGCAATACCAAACGGTTCGTAAATGGATTGCCCGAATTCCAGATGTGTGCCTTGCCGCAAATCGGCAAATTGCATGTCGGGCGGCATACGGCGCCCACAACGCTCACGATCCCACCCAAACTGGTTGACCAGCACAATGCGTGTGGCCTGCGCCTGCTGGTTGAACGCCTGGATGGCGCGGTAATAGTCCACTTCCAGCCCCACGAGGTCGCCATTGTCGGCACGATGATAGACCGGCCAGCCATATTCGGCTTCCCACCGCCAAACATCTTCGGCGCGTCGCCCAGTGGGGATGGCCGAGCTGAGGGTGAAGAGCACCGCACGTTCACCGCGTGCTGCTAACATGCCATCGAGGAACGCCATCACGCGAATATCGCGCCAGAGGGCTTTGCTGACGACCATGCGCGTCACGTGGCTGAACACCCAGGTGGGGCGAAAACCAAGCAGATTTTGTGCGTAGGTGCGCAACCGCTCGGTGCTTACCTGCCGCTCATCGAGCGAGATACGTTGCGAGGGGACGCCGTTATAGACCAGATCAATGCAACGTTGTGCAAAATGGGGCGACAGAAACCGCAATTCGTCCACTACCAGGTCGCCCACAGCAAAAAAACCGTCAAGCGAAGCAGCCGCCATCAACAATGCATGTTTGAAGGCGTGTGATTGGTCGCCAAACACATCTGGCAGGAAAAGCCCACGGTCGCGAGCGGCGTACATAACGTTGTAAAAGCGCGTATCGTGGCCAGGGTGGTTCTCCACCAACGGGCGCACGGTGGCCACTTCATGCGCGTAGAAGACGGTTTTGCCTTTACCAGGGTGGTGACGTTGCAGGCTGAACACGAAAGGCAATCCCAACCATTCATGTGCAATGATGACCGCGCGCGGCGGTATCTGCCCCACGATCGCCTGCACCGCCGCCAGCGATGGTTCAGCCGCACGCACAAACGTTTCGTATTCCGGGTTCTGCTCGTACCGATAACTGTCAATGCCGTAGCGTTCCCACAAATGGTATTTGTACTCACGCACGACATCATCGCGCACGTGCCGTGCGTCCACCAGCACGATTTCATGCTCGTACACACCAAAGCGGCGTGTGCCATAGAGCAGCGCAACCTGAAACGTCATTTCAATTTCGGTCAGCGCCTGCGCAAGCGTCTCTGGGACATCGTAGATGCCGGCTGTGCTGAAATAGCGCACACGCAACTTGTTGCGCGGCGCAAACAGGCGCTCCATCTCCGTGGCATGGTCACGGTTGAAAGGCCCAACCAATAGAGTGCGCGCTACCGCTGCGTTGTACGCTGGTTCACGCAAGAGGCCATCGAGCACCGCCCCAATTCCCCCTACTTTGATGCCAGCTTCGTGGGTGGCGTGTACAACAAGGTCGAATGTCGCTGTCATGAATCCTCCATCACTTAGCGGTCGAGGACATACCAGGTCGAGAGGTGTTGCATCTCGGTTGGCACGGGCAGACCTTTGGCACGGGCATACCAGAGTGGAATGCCATGTTCTTCGATGGTCTGCCAGTTGAACCAGCGTTGCAGCTCTTCGGGCGTATGCAGTTCCCGCATGGCTTCCCACCATGTCAAGCCATCGGTGCGTTGATAATGCCAATATTCGAGTGCATTTTTGTCGGTACGCCAGTCGAAATCGGAATGTTCGTAAGAAGAAATACGCAACCAGCCTTCATCATGCGCCAGCGTGGTAAAATCGACATAGTAGCCATCTAGAAACCCACGGGGCCCCCCTCCTTCACCCGGGAAGCGTTCCCACCGCGCGGCGTAGCTGAAATCCCATGGCTGCTCCGTCAACGGCTCGCCACACGAACCGTCCTGCACGCGGCACCGCACCCACAACCGCCAGAAGACTTCTCCGTTGCGGTCTTCGCGAACGACTTCAAGCCAGGCGTAGCGCCCGTACCACCCCAAGTCCCACAACGTATCCACCGCACGCCCCGCTTTGTGCCACGAAAGATAGTCGCTGTCACTGGTTTCGAGATCGAGTGGTCGCAGCGCATCGCTGATGTCAACAAGAAAATCAACGCCGCTGGCGTTCAACACACGCTCGCGCAAGCGGCGAAAACTTTGAGCCACTTTGCTGTTCAGCCGCACAGTTGAATAGGGGATCCCCAGCGAAAATTCAGGGAGTTCGACAATCGAAGCGGGGCGCTCGGCAGTGCGAGAGGGCGCGCGTGTCTCGGTTGGCACCGTTTTGGCGAATGCCTCCACCAGCGCATCATCGGGGGTGCCCCACGCCAGGCCACGCACCGTTTC
The DNA here is from genome assembly GCA_015487975.1 of Ardenticatena sp. Taxonomy (GTDB): domain Bacteria; phylum Chloroflexota; class Anaerolineae; order Ardenticatenales; family Ardenticatenaceae; genus Ardenticatena. The sequence goes on along the minus strand of WFOS01000046.1, from coordinate 74,437 downwards.
CGAAAACGGTGCCGAGCGGCGTTCAGGCCATGTACGCCCTTCCACATCGCGCGCCTGCAACAGCGTGGTCGTTTCATCACGCGGTTCGAGCCAGCGCACTTCGCGCCCATCAGGCGAGACCGCAGGTTCCAGCGCGGTCGCGGTCAGGCTGAGAGGATGCCAGGTTGCGGTTTCAGGTGACCAGACGCCCACCTGTGTGGCATATGCCACGGTGCGCTGCAACACCAGACGGCCATCGGGCAGATAGTGCGGATGGCGTTCTTCCCCCTCGTTGACCAGGAGCGGGGTCAGCTCGCCGCTTGCCAGGTCGAGCGCAACCAGGTCGCCTGTACCATTGCGCGTGGTGATGAATGCCAGCGTGCGCCCGTCGGGTGACCAGGTGGGCGAAAATTCATGCGCGGGTGAATCGGCGGTCAGGTTGGTGAGGGTGCCATCGCGCATATCCAGCAAGAAAACATCCAGGTCGCCCGCGCGTTGTGAAACGAATGCCAGCCGCGTGCCGTCGGGCGACCAGGCAGGTTCACCATCATAGTGTGGGTCGGTCGTCAGGCGCGTTTCGCGGCCATCGCGCAAATCCAGCACATAGACATCCCAGTTGCGATTGCGACGGGCAGCATACGCCAGCCGCGTGCCATCGGGCGACCAGACGGGGTCGCGTTCATCGTCGGGGGTTGCGGTTAAACGGACCCATGCCCCACCATCGGCGGGCTGTGCCCAGACATCATCCTGCCCATTCAGGCGACGCGTGACCACCAACCACCCACTATCGTCGGCGTGCGCTGTCTGAGGCCACAGGATAAGGACGAGAAGAAACAACAGGTGTCGTGTATTCATGGCGGCAAGTATAGAATGCTCCCCCCCGTCGTCAAAAGCCAACATGACATGCGACACTCGCATACCCTGAAAACTCATGCTACACTCAGCACAGACGCACAGCAACGAACCAACAAGGAGGTCTGGCATGACGCCCATCCTCGTTCCGCTGGACGGTTCTGACTTGGCTGAACAGGCTCTCCCGCTGGCCATTTCGCTGGCGCAGAAGAGCAGCCGCCCGCTTCTGTTGTTGCACGTAACACCACTTCCAGCCGTCGAAGTCATTCCCCTGCCTACTGGCGAAACCCTGGCGCTGGACGAGCAAATCACACTCTTGCGCGAAAGCGGCCACTCGTATTTGGATGGCGTGGCACAACGTGTGAAAGTGTTTGGGGTCGATGTCGAGACGCTGGTGGAAGAAGGTTCACCTGGCGAAACCATCGCCAAGGTTGCCGACGAGCGCCATGTGTTTGTCGTCGTCATGGCGACGCATGGGCGCACAGGCCTCGCACGATGGGCATTGGGCAGTGTCGCCGACCGGGTGATACGCCTGACACACCGTCCCGTCTTACTGGTACGACCGCACAAGATGACGGAAACCTTGGAACCACGCCACCTGCACCGCCTGCTCGTTCCGCTAGATGGCAGCGACTTGGCCGAACGTGCCCTGTCATACGCGCAAGTGTTTGCCCGTCTCTACGAGGCTGAACTGCATTTACTGCACGTGCTTTCACTGCCCGTGTCGGGACTGGCCGGCCTGGAAGCGGGTCCCGTCGAAGCAGCCTATTGGGCCACCATCCGCGAAGAAGGGGAACGGTACCTGGAACGTGTAGCGGCGCAATTGCGTGAAGAAGGCTTCTCCGTGCAGAGCGCTCTGCGCACCGAACCCATCGCCGAGGCCATTTTGCAGTATGAAGAGGAAGCGAACATCGACCTGGTGGTGATGACAACCCATGCCCGAAGCGGGCTGGCACGTGCCATTTTGGGGAGCGTGACCGACCGTGTGGTACGGGGTGGCAAAGCCCCCGTTTTGGTGCTCAATCCCGAAACCGAACTCGACGAAGCCTGACGTCATTCCCCAACCACAGCACTGGCAATCTGGACTGGCTGCTCATCGTCGGCACGCTCAGCCAGGTGCCACGCCTGTAAGAGATTGTCGCCCAACTGCGCGGGGACGAACGTATCGGGTACCACGCCTATCCAGGCATCGATGCGTTGTGCCACCAGCAAGGCGCGCACTTTTTTCGCGACGAAGTGCGCTTCTTCGCGCGAGGCACGCCACAACAAGAGAAAAAAACCCTCGCGCACAGGAAAAATCTCATCGCGAGCACGCAACTCATTCTTGATGCTCTGGATTTCATACAGAGAAAGCCGCCGCGATGTGCGTGCCGCCAGCACAGAAACGGGTATATCGGCCTGTAATGCTTCGACCAAAATGGGCGCCCAACGGCGACGCAGGAAAAGCGCAGCATCGTTGACATCTGGCGGCGTCGCGGCGGCAATCAAGCCTGCCCCTTCTTCGTATGTCTGCAAAACCGCCTGATCAGCTGCCATGGCAATTGCCGCCAACGTCTCACCATCAGCCTGATACAACCCCATACCAATGCGGCTGGACAACGAGAAAGAAGAACGCAAAAGCGTTTGAATATGCTCCGCAGCACGCAATGCTCCGTGGTAATCCGTATCCCAGATGAGCACCCACAGCCCATCGCGCACGGCGAGAAACGTATCTTGCAAACGCAGGTGCAAACGCAGCATCTCACGTTCGGCGTAGGTGAGAGAGCGCGGAGTATGGACCGAAAGAATGGCAAACTGCTTGCCTTCTTGCTGTGCCTTATGACGGTAGGACTCCCACTCCGTCAACAGACGATGGAGCCCATCGTCACGCTTTGGCGCCAACCGTGGGCTCACGGAAGGCAACAACGTCCACACTGTCCACCCCATCAACGTCTGCATCCCCACAACCAGCCAAACCCCTATCTGGCGCGCTTCAAATCGGAAGATCACCACAAGCGCTGCCCCGATCATGACCAGCGCACTTCCCAACAACAGAAACGTATTCGTTTCAGTGGGGCGATTGATATGCGAGAACACAACAACCGCCTGCACCGCCAATGCTCCGGCAATTGCCAGCAAGCAAGTGAGGAAGAAGCGAGGGGTTTCAGGCTGAACGAGCAAAATCGCACCGCTGGTATTCATCCACCACTCAGCAAAAAAGAAACTAAACAAGGTGACCAGAAACGTGCCAAGAATGATATATTCTTGCGTGCGTATTTGAAACATGGTGGCGCACCTGCGTGCTTCATTGCGTGCATGTCTCCATGAGTATATGCCAAAGGTCGGCATCAAGCAACGCTTTCCACACAAAAAAACGCGGCGCACAGAGGACGCCGCGCTCGTGTATCGTTCCTTTTCTCCGTGCCTACGCACCTGGCTGCTCGGGTATTTAGAAGTCGGTATCGCCGCCCAAAATCGAACCAAGCACCCCACCACCCAAACCAGCCACGCCTTTACGCTCACCTCGCGCGACCGACCCAGCCGCTGCCATCACGCGGTCAGCCAGGCGCGAGAACGGAAGGCTCTGCAAATAGACTTTACCAGGCCCTTTCAGCAAGGCCAAAAAGAGCCCCTCGCCCCCAAAGAGAGCGTTTTTGAAGCCGCCCACAAACTGAATGTCGTAGGTGACGGTTGGTGAGAAGGCTACCAAACAGCCCGTATCAACGCGCAGGCTTTCACCGGGCGCCAGCGTGCGTTCCACAATTGTGCCGCCAGCATGAACAAATGCCAGCCCATCGCCACGCAAGCGTTGCAAAATAAACCCTTCGCCACCGAACAATCCCGCACCAAGCCGCTTGGTAAAGGCGACTTCGATTTCGATACCACTAGCCGCACACAGGAACGAGTCTTTTTGGCACAGATATTCTCCACCCACTTCATTCAAATCCAGGGGGATGATTTTGCCAGGGTAGGGGGCGCTGAATGCCACCGCGGCTTTCTGTTCGCGCTTGTTGTGGAACGTGGTGATGAAGAAACTTTCGCCCGCAAAAGCGCGTTTCAAGCCTTTCAGCAAGCCGCCCCCCGTTGTCGTTTGCATCTCGATACCATCGGTCATGTAGAGCATCGCACCTGCTTCGGCTTGCACGCCCTCACCTTTGTCCAGGCGAATTTCAACCAGCTGCATGTCATCGCCGTAAATCTGGTAATCGATTACATCTGCCATGGGGACCCTCCTTTCTGGCTCTCGACACTTGACATTCTAGGATGGCGATGAACAACCATCTCTCAGCAGTGTACGTAGTTGGTAGTCGGAGGTTGCGGAAGCGGATCTGCCTTTTCCATGATATCCTGTCCCTCTTCATCCGACAAATGGAGGTTCTTTCATGCCAGCACTGGTCCGTGTCGAACACATCACAAAACGGTATGCCAATGGCACCTTGGCTGTCGATGATGTCTCTTTTTGCATCAAGGAAGGTGAAACCTTCAGCCTGCTCGGCCCCAATGGCGCTGGCAAAACCACGCTCATCTCCATGCTCAGTGGAATTCTCACCCCGACCGATGGTGACGCCTTCATTGGTCAGCACTCCATTCGCCATGCGCCACTGGCTGCCAAACGCCTCATCGGTATCGTCCCGCAAGATGTGGCGCTCTACCCCACCCTCACCGCCCGCCAAAATCTGACCTTTTGGGGCGGCATGTACGACGTGCATGGCGCCACCCTTCGCGCCCGCGTCGAAGAAGCCCTCGACATCGTTGGGTTGCGCGAACACGCCGATGAGCGTGTCGAAACGTTTTCGGGTGGCATGAAACGCCGCCTCAACATTGCCGCGGGGTTGCTCCACCATCCGCGCCTGCTCTTGCTGGATGAACCCACTGTGGGCATTGACCCCCAAAGTCGTCGCCGCATTCTCGACACTGTCAAGCAGTTCAACGCGGAGGGGATGACCGTTCTCTACACCACGCACTACATGGAAGAAGCCGAAGAGCTTTCTCATCGCATCGCCATCATGGACCACGGGCGCATCATTGCTTTGGGCACACTGGAAGAACTCCGCCACCTCGTTGGTGAACACGAAAGCGTGCGCATGACCCTGCGTGAAACCGTCAATGTGGAAGCCGTGTGCGAACACCTGCGTCATATTGCCGACATTCGACATATCACCAGCACCGACCACCAGGTTGTGGCCCTTGTCCCCGACGCGGCCGCTGCGCTGCCTGCCATTGTGACCCACCTGAGCCGCTACCACGTGCCAATCAGCACCATCGAAATCGAACGCCCCGACCTCGAAGCGGTCTTCCTGCACCTGACAGGGCGCTCGCTCCGCGATTGAAAAGGAGACGTGCCATGCGCAAAATTCTGTTGATTGCCTCCACCGACCTGTGGCAACTGTTTCGCGACCGTGTAGCGCTCATTTTCATGCTGGCGTTGCCTTTCGGGTTGACGCTCGTCACTGGCGCTGCGTTTGGCGGCAACGGCTCGCTGCATGACATTCCTATCGTTGTCGTCAATCATGACAACGGCGAGATTGGTCAGGCTTTGTTTGTGCTGCTGAAAAGCGAGCCTCTGCGCCCCCTGTTGACCGTGGAACAATTGGATGACGAAGCCAGCGCGCTGGAACGCCTGCGTGCCGACGAAGCCGCTGCTGTGCTCATCGTCCCCCCCATTGTCGCACACGCTCTTCACCAATCAGCCAGAACGCGCCAGCATCACGATCGTCACCAATCCCTCCCGCCCTATCAGCAGCACTGTGGTACGTGCCATCGTGGCACGTTTCACCGATTCGCTCAACCTTTCTATGGCAGCGGGTTCCTTGCTGTTCAGCACACTGGCGCAACAAAAGGCGCTTCCCACCGACGAAACCGCCCTGCAAAAGCTGGGGGAAACGTGGGGAGAAGCCGTCGCACATGCCTTCACCCAACCACGCACATCGCGTATCACCTTTGTTGCTGCCGATGAGCAGGAACGCCCATTCGACCCAATGGCCTATTTTGCCCCAAGCATGGCCATTTTTGCGCTCATGTTTACCATCACGCAGGGCGGGACAACGCTTCTGGCAGAACGCGAGCAAGGCACGCTACAACGCATGCTTGCCAGCCCAACGCCACTTGCCACCATTCTGGCGGGCAAAATCATCGGGTTGTGGCTCGCTGGCTGGGCACAACTTGCCATCTTGCTGAGCCTCAGTGCCCTGTTGTTCGACGTTTCCTGGGGAAACCCGCTGGCTGTCGCGCTGATTTGTTTCGCGCTGGTGGTGGCAGCATCAGGGTGGGGAGTGGTCATTGCCGCCTTAGCACGCACACCAGGGGAAGCGCAAACGACAAGTATCGTCATCTCGTTGCTGTTTGGGGCGGCCGCGGGGCATTTCTTCCCTCGTTCAAGCCTGCCCATCTGGCTTCAACAAGCAAGTCGTATTTCTCCGAACGCCTGGGGGTTGGAAGCCTTCACGACACTCATCAGCGGCGGCTCGCTCACCAGCATTGTGCCCCACGTCGCCGCCTTGCTCTTCATGGCGGAGCTGCTTTTTGGTGTGGCAACCATTGCGGCACGTCGTCAGTTCGCCGCATGAAAGTGGAGGGATGTATGTTTCGCAAATTCTGGGCCATCACGTTGAATGATATTCGGCTCTATTTTTCCTATCGGAGCACCATTCTCTTCTTCTTCGTGCTTCCTGTTCTCTTCATGTGGATCCTCAACAGCGCCTTTGGCGATGCCGATGCAGAAAACGAAGCGCTGGCATTGCCCTTGATCCTCGTGGATGAAGACCATTCGGCCCTTTCCACCTTCGTGGTCGAAAACCTACGCCGCGACCCCACTATCGCTCTGCAAACAGAATCCGATGCCATGCGCGCTGCGCAACGGTTCGAGCAAGAAGAAGCGCTCATGCTGGTTGTGATTCCCCGTGGTTTCGAGGCACAGTTGCAAGCAGGCGAGCACGTGGTGGTTTCGTATCGCCTGGCTTCAAACAGCACGCAGGCCGCCGCCCTGCAACGAACTGTCGAAAACGTGTTTGCCGCTGCCGAAGCCGCCATCGATACGCAAACCACCCTGAGCACGTTCCTGCGCGAACGAGGCGTCAGCCCCTCGGCCTTGCTACCTGCCATGCTTGACCACATGCGTACGCCCGTGCTCACCATCACGGAAGAACGTATCACCCCTGCCGAGACGAGATTGCTCAGTGGGACAGAGCAATCCGTCCTGGGGCAAATCATCACCTGGGGGCTGATGACCTTTCTTGGCGCCAGCACCGTTCTGTTGAGCGAACGCCAGCACGGAACCCTGGCACGCTTGCTCGGCACGCCCACCCCCTCGTGGCTGGTGTTGGGGGGCAAACTCTTTTCGCGTTACCTGCTGGGCGTGGGGCAATGCGCGATTCTGCTGGGCACCGGAACGTTCTTGTTGGGCGTTCGCTGGGGCAATGTACCCGCACTCATGCTGGTGGTACTGGCGTTCGCACTTATGGGCACTGCACTGGGCGTTGCCCTGGCCACGGTTGTCCGTTCTGCACCGGCAGCTTCGGGCCTGGCGACCCTGCTGGCAATGGTGTTGTCGGCCCTTGGCGGCGCATGGTGGCCCCTGGAAATCACGCCGCCTGCTTACCAAGCGGCGGCGCGTTTGGTTCCCACCACCTGGGCAATGCGTGCGTTTTCGGACATTGTGGTACACGGCGCAGGCATCCAGGGCATTCTCCCTGAAATCAGCGTCTTAGTGGGGTTTGCCGCGCTGTTTTTGGCGGTGGGTATGCGCACCTTCCGCCACCCCATCTGAGAGGTACATCTACACCTCGCGTACAAAAACTCTATCTTCAAGCGGACGGTAGCCCATGCGCTTCAAATAGGCGATATGCTCGGGCACATGGGCACGGGCTCGCAAGCGCCGAATGCCATAGGCACGCAGCAAATCAGCGCGGGCGTCGTACAGGTAGCGCCCAATTCTGAAATCGCGGTAGCCAGGAATGGCAAAATCGAGCAGCACATCCGCGGTTTCACCATTTTTGCGTGCAATGAACAGGCCAGCAGGCACCATGTTGCGCAACACAAAAAACGCAATCAGGTCGGGTGTTTTGGGGTCGTAGCGAAAATCAGGTTGAAAGCGGGCGATCTCATCAGCGTAAAAATCCAGAAAGCGACGAATGTACGCCCCTTGTGGATTGACTTCCAAAATGTCGAACGCATCTTGTTGACGCAACAATTGCCACAGGTAGTAGATGTCAACCCCCATGATAAAAGCATTGACAGCTGCCACCGGCCAGAGCCCCAACACCACACCGTACACCGTGAAGAGCAAAGCCCCCAACAAGTTGATGAGGCGCAAGCGCAAAATCGAGCGCATGGTCAACGAAATCGCGACCAGCACCGAGGCAAGATAGCCTATCAGTTCGTAGACGCTTTGTGCATCCATGTTGGCTTCATCCTCCCGCGTCCAAATCTTCCGACAGGCTCCCCACCAGGGTTGCCTGTCGGTGCAAAGCGCGCCAGTATAGCGCGGTTCCCGCACTCGCAAAGTGAGCGCACAGGTTTGGCATTTCCCCAGGGCGTGGCACAATGCACTATCCAACACATCAGCCAACGAAGAGTTACAAGCAGGCCGATGAGCATCCAACCTCGTACAGCAACCTGGCTTGAAATCGACCTCGACGCCCTTGCGCACAACATCGCGGCTTTGCGTCAAATCGTTGGCGACCCAGTCGCGCTTTTTCCGGTGGTGAAAGCCAATGCATACGGGCATGGCGCCGTTCCTGTCGCCCATGCTGCCCTCGATGCAGGATGCGCAGGGCTCTGTGTGGCACGATTGGATGAGGGTATTGCGCTGCGAGAAGCAGGCATTCGTGCGCCAATCTGGCTTTTGGGCTGGATTCCACCTGAACAGATTGGCGCAGCAGTGGAATACCGCCTGACACCGACCATCAACAGCATGGCGCAGGCAGCCATGCTGCAAGCCACCACGCCACGCGGCCACCAAGTGTCCGTTCATGTCAAAGTGGACACAGGGTTGAGCCGCTACGGCCTGTTGCCTGACGAAGTCGTATCGTTCGTGCATCGTTTGCGCACGTTCGATCGCTTGCGGCTCGATGGGCTATGGACACACATGGCACGCGCCGACGAAGCCGACCCTGCGCCCACGCAGGCGCAATTGCGGCGCTTCACCGATGTGCTGCACCGGCTCCGCGAGCATGGGGTTGCCCCCCGCTGGCTTCACACTGCCGCCAGCGCTGCCATTCTCAACCCTGCGCTGGCACGCGCCGCGCACTTCAACGCGGTACGCCCTGGCATCAGCATCTACGGTTTGCCCCCAAGCCACGATGTAGAATGGCCCATACACCTGCGCCCTGTTCTCTCATGGAAAGCGCGTGTCGCCCGTGTACGTCGCCTGCCAGCGGGCACCGCCATCAGTTATGGAGGCACGTTCGTCACGCCGAAGCCGATGCGCGTTGCCCTTGTGCCCGTCGGCTACGGCGACGGTTACCCACGGGCCCTTTCCAATCGTGGGCGTGTGCTCATTCGAGGGAAACGTTGCCGCATCGTGGGGCGTGTCTGCATGGACAACATCGTGGTGGATGTCGATCACCTCGACCAGGTCGAGGAAGGCGACGAAGTGGTGCTCATTGGGCAACAAGGCCATGCCACCATCACCGCTGACGACCTGGCTACCCTTTTGGATACCATCAACTACGAAATCGTCTCGCAAATTTTGCCACGTGTGCCACGCTTTTACATCTGAACCCGAAGGAGGCACCACCATGGCATCCATTCCCCTGCTCATCACACTCGATTTCACCCCCGAACAGATTGCTCGCTTGCAAGCCATCTCCGATGCACTCGTCATCCGCCAAGTGCGCACACGCAAACCCGAAGGTGTTGCCGCCGCGCTCGACCAATATCCCGATACGGAAATTCTCTACGCCGTTCGCGTCCCCAACGCCTGGCGCTCACATTGGCGCGTGCGCTGGATTCAACTTCACTCTGCTGGCGTAGACCACATCCCACTAGACGCTATCCCGCCTCATGTACGCATCACGAATGCGAGCGGCATTCATGCCGTGTGCATGGCCGAACATACCTTCGGTATGGTCTTGGCCTTGCGCCGCCGCCTGACCGACATGACCTTTGCCAAGCCCTGGCATGCCTGGCCGCCTGACCGTTGGGCCCTCTACGCACGCCCCTTGCTTCGCGGGCAAACCATGGGTATCCTTGGGTATGGCGCTATCGGGCGTGAGATTGGGCGGCTGGCACAGGCGTTTGGCATGCGTGTGCTGGCCTACAAACGCACTCCCACTCAACGCCGCGATGAAACCTTTGTCTTACCAGGGACAGGAGACCCAGAGGGCATCATCCCAGCAGCATGGTTTGGGCCAGGTGAGCTGTTCCGCATCCTGGAAGAAAGTGATATCGTGGTAAACACGCTGCCTGCCACACCTGCAACAGAGCATTTGCTCGACGCCGAAGCGTTTCGATGCATGCGGCCAGACGCTATTTTCGTCAACATTGGGCGTGGGCGTACCGTCGATGAAACCGCACTGGTGGAAGCCCTGCGCAACGGCATCATCAGCGGAGCCGCCCTCGACGTTTTCGAGCACGAACCCTTACCAGCCCACCACCCCTTCTGGTCGCTCGACAATGTCATCGTCTCGCCGCATGTCAGCGCTGCTTTCCCCGAATACGACGATTTCGCTGTGGCTTTGTTCGCCGAAAACGTACGCCGTTACCTGGATGCGCGCCCTCTGCTCAACGAAGTGGACCGACATCGCGGCTACTGAAACGCTTGGCCAACAACACCGTCCACACGTACCAGACCCTGCATCCATCGAGGAGCAAGCCCATGGCATCCGGATGGTATACCGTCATTGTTTTTGATCTTTTCCATGCTCACGAACCAGACGCTCGCAACGAAGTCCCCGGCTTTCCCAACGAGGCGCTAGCCGTGGAATATGCCCGCCGTCGCACATGGAGTTCGGTCGAAGAGATGAAAGCCCCTTCACGTCCACCTGACGACGTGCGTGCTCAGTGGCAAACGTTTGGTGAACGGTGCATTGTCGTCGCGCCCAACGGCCACACCGTCTACGACGCCCTGAGCGAACTCGACACCTTCATCTCTACGCCCATTCCGCCCGATGCCAGCGACTGGCTTCATCTGTATCGCAGCCTCTTGCCCGATGATTTTACTCTTACCTACACATGGGCAGCGGGCTCCGTCCCTCCTCCGTACCATTACGAATACACCATCATCATCGGGCCGAGAGATTTAGGCGTGTTGCGCTTCATTCCCGATTATCCAGGCGAACACGTGCCTACCTGGTCACGCACATTCCATCCTCCACTGGCGCGTCGCATTTTGCTCTGGCGCCACATCGAAGCCGCTGACTGGCTGAATACACCGCCACCACCACGCCACGCCGAACCACCAATCGGGGGCGCCACTGGCACACTGAGCATCACCGCCAACGGGCGCCATGCCGCCATTCCCCTTCAACATCTTCCGTCAGGAGAAGCCCACATCTGGCACCAGCGTGCACGCACCGTTGTCCCCGAGAGCATCTGGAACGAGATGGAGAACGCTCGAAACACCTACATCACGCAACAGGCAGGGAAGGATGACGGCTAATGACCACGTTTTTTGACACGACAATGCAATGTGCTCTGTGCGGCCAGACCGTTCATGTTCGCCTCATCGCAAGTACAATCGCATTCGGTCCGAGCGATCTGGACACGCGCCCGCCCCCACTCGCGCGCACCACACTTGCCTACGACATGATGTGCTGCCCGGGCTGTGGGTACTGCGCTCCCAAAATCGAAAAAGCGCCCCCACAAGCTGCTGCGATTGTCGCTTCTACCGCCTACCAGGAAACCCGTCACCATACCACCTTGCCAGAACTCGCCCGATCCTTTCTCTGTTGGAGCCAGATTGCCGAAGCCACCCATGCGTACGACAAAGCCGGTTGGGCGGCACTCAAAGCCGCCTGGGCATGCGATGATGCTTGTGCCACAGAAGGGGCCATCCAATGCCGCGAACGTGCTGCCCATCTCTTTCAACTCGCACAAGCCCACAAGCAACCTTTCGCCGACGACGCCGCCAGTGAATACGCCATTCTGGCAGACGTTTGGCGACGCAGCCGACACTTCCAGAAAGCCATAGATGCTGCCGAAGAAGGACTCCGCCACACCCCTTCCTCATTGGTGAAACAAGTGTTGCAATTTCAAATCACGCTCGCCCGCCAACAAGACGCCGCACTGTATACAACAGCCAACCTTCCACCTGCCAGCAACGCACCGCCAACGCCTGCCGAACACAATTGACGCTAACGCGACCTTTCGGTACTATACATTTGTCCACACCGCCCATCGAACACCAATTTTATTTCAAATGAACAACCAAGCCGTGCCAATGCGGAGGACTGCATGAGTATGATCAACCGCGAGAGAGTGGTGCAAAAGCTCATCACTCTCGCAGGCAAGCGCAAACGCTTACGACGCCGCACTGTGATCGATGCCCTTGCCGAATACGACCTCGACCAGCAAGCGCTCAATGACTTCTACCGCGACCTCCAGGCGCACGGCATTACGATCGAAGATGCCAACACCACCTGGCAAGAAGAAGAACCCCTAGACGAAGAACTCGCCGAAGTAGCCCGCGAAGAAAAAGAAAGTCCACCCGACCTGGAAGACGAAACGCTTTCGCTGCTCAGTGAAGACCCTGTCCGCATGTACCTGCACGAAATCGGGCGTGTGCCTCTGCTCAACAGTGACGAGGAATTGTGGCTGGGGTTGATGATTAGCGCAGGAAGCCTCTTGCACGAGCACGAAGAGCATGGCACGGGGGCTTCTCCATTGGGGCGGCGGCACTTCCTGCAATCTGTGTACGAACGCCTCTTCGCCCTTTGGGAACAAATCCTGCGCAACTTGGAAGCAGCCCAGATCGAGCCCCCTGCCATCGAGCATATGATTCAAAATGTGCTCGACGTCCGTGAAACCTGGCCACCGAACGTTCCCTTCCTGCCAGCACGCTACGCAGCGCTTCACTTTCCAGCCACCAATACCGAAACCAACACCGAAAATGGCAACGCCGCATCAGCGGTTCTTTCCGAATCCAATAGCGCCCTTCGTCGCCACATCTACGAAGTGCCGCTCTACATCTACCTTTTGCCAGATGACATTTTACAACGCCTGCTCGATACCATTGCCAACAACCGTTTGCCCCTCGCCGAAACCGTCAGTCTCTGGCTCAACGATCTCAGCGACGACGTCATCGAACAACATCTCAACCGTATTCGCCGCCGTGCTGTCAACGCCAAACAATTGCTAGCCAATGCCAACCTGCGTCTGGTCGTCAGTGTTGCCAAACGCTACATGAACCGTGGTATGAGCTTCCTCGACCTGATTCAAGAAGGCAACCTTGGACTTCTGCGTGCGGTCGAAAAATTCGACCACACCAAAGGCTACAAATTCAGCACCTATGCCACTTGGTGGATCCGTCAGGCCATCTCGCGGGCAATCGCCGACCATTCGCGAACCATCCGCATCCCTGTCCACATGTTGGACACCATCAACCGTGTCATTCGCATCTCGCGCCGCCTCACCCAAGAACTTGGGCACGAACCCAGCGATGAAGATATTGCATTGGAAATGGGCTTGCTCCCCGAACATGAAGCCGAAATCATTCGCCATGCTCGCGAACATGGCGAACGCCTGGATCCGGTGCTGGCACGCAAACTCCGCCGCGCTGCCGCCAAGGTGCGCCGCATCATGAACCTGGCGCAAGACCCCGTCTCGCTGGAAGCTCCCATCAACAACGAAGAAAACAGCAGCCTGGGCGACTTCATCGCGGACGAAAAATCAGCCACTCCTGTGGACGAAGCCAGCCGCAACATGCTCGCCAGGCATTTACGCGAAGTGCTGAACCAACTGAGCGAACGCGAGCGGAAAGTGCTCGAATTGCGCTTCGGGCTGTACGATGGCCGTCCCCGCACCCTGGAAGAAGTGGGGCAAGAATTTGGCGTCACGCGCGAACGCATCCGCCAAATCGAAGCCAAAGCCCTGCGTAAACTGCGCCACCCTCTGCGCAGCAAAGAACTGCGCGACTACCTCAGCTGACGACCACCCCGAAGCCAAAACGCGCGAGGGGTGCCTCGCGCGTTTGCGTCTGTTTCACGGGCATTCCTCTACATCTGCGGCGCCTCGATGCCTTCCGGTGCAGATGTCACCGCAATACCCACGGTTCCGGGCCCGGTATGTGCCCCCACGACAGGCCCAATCACCGTCTCGACACAGAAGCGCACATCGAGTTTTTGCTCCAACTCGGCACGTACACGCGCCGCTTCGTCAGGGGCGTTGGCATGAGCAATACCGAGCCACACTGGCGTGTCGTTTTGTCGTTCCACGGCCATCTCCACCATACGCGCCAGAGCGCGTTGGCGTGTGCGCACACGGTCAACCGGTTCGACAACCCCATGTTGCAATGCCAGCACCGGCTTGATGCGCAATAACGTCCCAAAAAACGCACTGGCGTTGCCAATGCGCCCACCACGTCGCAAATATTCCAACGTTTCCAACGTAAAAAGCAACGTCGTGTGTTTGGACATGCGAGTGGCCACATCGGCAGCCTCTTCACGGCTCGCCCCCTGGTGAAGCGCCTGTGCTGCACCGAGAACTGCCAACCCCGTTCCGATCGAAACCAGGTACGTGTCAACAAGCGTGATGGGAGCATTGGGAAACTGCTGCACCGCCTGCAAAGCCGAGTTGAATGTACCGCTCAGCGTATGCGCCAGATGGATGGACAAAATCTCATCGCCCGCTTCCAGGATGGGCTTGTACACTTCGATGAAATCATCAGGTGAAGGCTGCGACGTCGAAGGCGAAGTGCGCTGCGACGCCAACATCTCGTAAAATTCAGCCACCGACAAATCGACACCATCACGATACACCTTGTCACCCACAATCACTTTCAGCGGCACGACAGCAATATCGAATGCCTGCACAAACGGGGTAGGCAGGTTGGCAGCACTATCAGTGACAATCCGAATCATGAGGCACCCCTCTCCACATCTCGCTCTCTACTTCTCTGTCCGTGCACCCTCAGCATGGCAAAAGCGCCCATCATGCCAGACCCCTTTGGCATTTTTGTAGCCACACGAAAGACAGACTTCCTTGCCACAGCGCTTACATGTTCCCAACACAACAGCTTCGACCCGACATTTCGAATTCGCGCACATACGCCTCCTCCTTTGTGCCAGGCTTACAGTTGATACAACATCCAATAAATCACCCAACCAGAGACCGCCACGAACAACCATACCGGGACAAGCCAGCGTCCAATACGGCGGTGTTGGCGAAATTGCTTCTGGTTGGCACGATAAATCGCCAGTAATGCCGCTGGCCCCACAACGATCGCCAGCAACGAATGCGGAATCAAGATGGCGAAATAGAGCGTGCGCAGCCAGCCACCATGTTCGAAGGGTTTGGCCCCCAGCAAGAAGAAGCGCGTCACATACAAGATCAGAAAGAGCGCTGCAAAGACCGTTGCGCCTAACATCAAGCGATGGTGCGCATCACGCTGTTTGCGCTTGATAGCAACCCAACCGGCCACGAGGAACACACCACTCACCAAAATCATACCGCTTGTGAGCGGTGGCAACCACGCTTCGATCTCCATTGCACCTCCTTTGCATGCTTGGCATTCTTCTGGGAAATCAACCGCCCGCCATCCTACGCATTTTGCACAAGAATGCCAACCAAACGTGCCCACTTTTCCACCAAGATTTTTGCACCTTGACACACGACCAATATCGAACACAAGCCAATTTGACAAAATCTCAGCTCTGTTTATACTCTTGGGCTGTCAACGCGGGGTGGAGCAGTGGTAGCTCGTCGGGCTCATAACCCGAAGGTCGTGGGTTCGAATCCCACCCCCGCAACTCAACCGGTATCAAGCCGGTTGTTTTTTTGCCGGCGTAGCTCAATTGGCAGAGCAAGGGACTCATAAGCCCTGGGTTGTAGGTTCGAGTCCTACCGCCGGCACACGAAACGCAAAGCCCCACCCGTGTGGTGGGGCTTTTGCATTTTCGTCAGCAGGTTTCACACAGATGAGCTGGAATTTGCCGCCACGTACACGCGCTCTTCAACAGGTGGCACCTGGGGACTCGTCAGCACACGCTCGACGGCTTCCAGCATTTCGTCGGCTGAGGTGTACCCCATTCCCGGGACACTCGCAATCGCACAGAGAAGTTGTGGGGAAAACGAATTCCCTGCTTCGTCTTTCAAGTGTATCTCGTCGGTTACATCCCGCAACCGTCGCGCTACCACCAGCGCCTGTTCAAATGCAGTGCCGGGCAAGACGAACAAAAAACGTGCCTCATCCCATATTCCAATGCTGTCGTACCCACGAATGCTCAATGTCCATGAGCGTAGCAACTGTTCCAAAAAGAGTTGCCGGGTTTCGGATGGCATCCGCTTCCATACATCTTCGTTTGCAAATTTCACGAGCAGAATGCTCAGTGGCGAAACCTGGCGATGTGCGCGGGCAAATTCACGTGTCAACCACTGATAAATGGCGCGGCGATTGAACGCTTGGCTTGATTGCTCGAACAATGCCGCCTGCTCGATACGCCGCCGCACCTCGTGCAATTCATACCGCAGCCGCAACGCATGCGCCGCCACGGCAATACGCGCAATCAAATCCGGCAGGCGAAATGGCTTCGTGAGGAAATCGTCCACACCCAATGTTTCAGGGACGATGGGCTGAGCGTGCTGGGCTGTCAGCAGAATCACATACGGCATCATCGGGGGAGAAGATTCTTTCAAACGCTGGATGAAATCCGTGCCCGCCATCTCTTCCAGTGTCCAGTCAATAATGAGAATGTGGGGCCGATGGCTAAACACGATGTCCATTGCCGTTTCGACATCCCCCGCTTCAAGCACCTCGTGCCCCAATTCAGCGATGGCATTCCGCATATGCAAACGCGAGACGACATCACTTTCGAGAAGGAGAATTTTCAGCTGTGTCAACATATTTTGCCCTGTCTTGTGCTGTACCTGTCTTGTGCTGGGTTTGCGCTGCTGCCAATATAGTAGAGGAGACGAAGCCCTTTCACAATACGACCTTTCTCCTACCTATTCAACTTTTGGTGAGACTATTTCATCAAATCGCTGTGTCTCGTCAATTGCCAGTACGAAATCGACGCCAAAAGCCTGTGACGGCGTCAATGTGCCCGCAAGAGATGGCTGAAAAAGCCGCTCCACGACCGCCACCACAGCCAGTGCTGTGAACCGATACCCTTCGCATGTTTCCAGCCATGCTTCGGCCGATTCTCCTGCTTCGTTGCAGGTCTTTTCAAACTCTACACGAAAAACATACACGAACAAACCATCCCCCTTTTCGATCCCCCTCGTAAAAACATACCATACGCATTGCGCTTTTTGCACCTTGCGCGCTCGCAAGTAGTATCAAATTTGTACTTTTGGATGCTTCTTTGACAGGGCTGGCACCGTTTGCTATGCTTTCGCCGCGAGACAACCCTGATCGAGACGTGGGACGGAGAGGGCCGCATGCGAATTACAACCAAAGGCGAATACGGCATTCGGGCTCTGCTGGAACTGGCACAACGGTATGGCGAAGGCCCAGTGCCCAGCGCTGAGATTGCCGCGGCGCAACATGTGCCGGAAAACTATCTCGACCAGATTCTGTTGTTGTTACGCCGTGCGGGATTGGTCCGCAGCATTCGCGGGCCTTCGGGGGGGCATATGCTGGCACGTGCTCCCGAAGAAATCAACCTGGGTGAAGCACTTGCCGTGCTGGAAGGGACGTTCGAGCCGATGGAATGCGTCAATCCTGACTTTTCGGACTGCTTGTTGCTTGAGTCATGCACTATCCGCCGCGTCTGGCGCGAGTTGAAACATGTAACCGATGAGGTGCTCTATTCGACCACCCTGGCACACCTGGTCGAGCAATCTCAACCGCGTATCGAGCAGCCTATGTACTTCATCTGAGGTAAGAACGCGGTGCCAAATCGCGTCCCAGCTTTGAGACCAACCAACCAGGACCAGATACATGAGACAATGCATGAACGATGAACAGACAACCTGCGTCCGGCTTTGCTGCCGGACGTTTTCCTGTCGGCCTTGTATCTGTACGGAGGGCGTTCGATGCGCCCGCACCTGATCACCACGACGGCAGCGCTCGCCGACCTGCGCCCCTCTTGGGAGGCGCTTTTTTATGCGTGCCCGTGGGCCACGTTGTTTCAATCGCCCAACTGGCAACTGACCTGGTGGCACCATTTTGGACGTGAAGGCAGTTTGCGGGCGCTCGCTCTCTACGATGGCGACACCCTCGTGGGGCTCGCGCCTTTTTACATCACCCACGAAACAGGCATGCCTCTATTGCGTCTTGTGGGCGGCATTGACTTGACCGACTATCTGGACATCCTGGCACGCCCCGGCTACGACACCGCATTGTGGGACGCTGTGCTCGACACGTGGCTGGGCCGACAATGTGAATGCACGCTCGATCTCCATAGTCTGCGAGCCGATTCGCCCACTTTGCACCTGCTTCCAGAACGTGCAAGGGTACGCCATCTCACATTGACCAATCAGCAAGAAACCGTGTGCCCCCTTGTTTCCCTGCCCGCTTCGTGGGAGGCCTACCAGAAAACCCTATCCGCCAAAGCACGCCACGAACTGCGGCGAAAACTGCGCAAAGCCGGACGAGAGGCGCTTGTCTCGTGGTATTGGGTCGCGCACCCTGATGCTGTGGCAGAGGATTTACCCACGTTTTTCCATCTGCATACATTGAGTTCACCAGAAAAAGCCATGTTCTGGACCCCCGCACGCCGCGCGTTTTTCGAGGCGATGGCCTTGGAGATGAGCCGCGCCGGCTGGCTGCAGCTCGCCTTCCTGCTCATCGATGGCACGCCAGCCGCCACCTTCATGCTCTTCGACGATGGTGAGCGCTTCTTGCTCTACAATTCCGGTTTCGACCTGGCCTTCGATGCGCTCAGCCCGGGCTGGGTCTTGCTGGGCTACCTAATCGAGCACGCGATTGCACTGGGGCGCCGCGAATTCGATTTTCTGCGTGGCGATGAAGCCTACAAATACCAGTTTGGCGCACACTCGTGCCCTCTGTTCAACATACAAGTCAGACCATCACACCGCCACCCCGACACAAGAAGGGCGGATTGAGAGAAGGAGGTCAACCGTGCATATCGAAACAGAGTGCTGTCATCAAATAGGGGAAGTCTTCTCGACGACCCATCCACCACAAGAAACCATCCGCTGGCGCATGGTGCCGCGCGGGCGTGTCGCCATGCTCAGCGTTCACACATGCCCACTTGCCATGCTGGGCGGCAAACACACCGGCGGCATGAATGTCTATGTCCGTGAGCTCAGCCGCCAATTGGGGGCACGTGGCTGGCAGGTGGATATCTTCACCCACGCCGAAAATATGGCACGCCCCCTCATCGTGCAAATGAGCGACAATGTGCGCGTCATTCACATTGTCGCAGGACCTGTGCGCCACATCGGCAAGAATGAACTCTACCGCTATCTGCCGGAATTCACCGAAAACGTTTTGCGTTTTGCAGCACTCGAAGGACACACCTACGACATCATTCACAGCCACTACTGGCTGAGTGGCCTGGTGGCACAAGCCTTGCGCGAAGCCTGGGGCGCTCCCATCGTTCACATGTACCACACACTAGGCGTCATGAAAAATGCTGTTGCACGGAGCACTGCCGAACGCGAACTGGATATTCGCATTCGCAGTGAAGCCCAGATTGCCCACGCTGTCGAGCGGCTCGTAGCAGCCACACCAATTGATCGCGCCCAGATTCTCGAACATTACCCCGCCGATCCGTCACGCATCGAAGTCATTCCATGCGGCGTCGATCTGGACCTGTTCCATCCCATCCCCAAACGAGAAGCCCGTCGTCTGCTTGGTATTCCGGATGAGCACAAACTCATCCTGTTTGTGGGGCGTATCGATCCGCTGAAAGGGATCGACGCCCTCATCGAAGCGATTGCCGAGGTGGTACGGCGTGAGCCAGCATGGCGCGAACGACTTTGCCTGAGCATCATTGGTGGCAGTGCCGAAGACGCCGCCCAGGCGCTTACAGCCGAAATGCGCCGTCTGCATGTTTTGCGTGCCGAACTGGGAATCGAAGATGTGGTTACGTTCCTGGGTGCGCAAAGCCAGGACACGTTGCCCTACTTCTATTCGGCGGCTGAAATGGTGGTGATGCCCAGCCACTACGAAAGTTTCGGCATGGTCGCGCTGGAAGCCATGGCATGTGGAACGCCCGTTATCGCCAGCGATGTGGGCGGTCTCACATACACCGTCCAGGATGGCGTCACGGGGTATCTCGTGCCACCACGCCGCCCCGACATTCTGGCCGACCGCATTCTGGAGCTCTTGAACGATGTGGAACGCCGACGTGCCATGGGGCGCAATGGCGTCGAACGTGCCGAACGCTTTGGCTGGTCATCGATCACCAAACAAATCGAGCGTCTCTACGCAGAATTGCGTATTCTCGCCTGAACGAGGAACGGGGCGACCTGGTTGTCGCCCCGTTTGCATGATCGCATGTAAGAAAACGCCCTGTTTCTGCCTCTATCACGCACGACTCCTAGCTCGAATTCGGAGGGATTCACATGCTGAAACTTGCTGTCATTGTATTGGCGGATACCGACACCCATGCCGATTTGGGACGCGTGGTCAATGCCATGGAAGTCGTACGTGAAAGCCTGGAAGCAGGTGATGATGTGCGCCTCATTTTCGATGGTGCCGGCACACGTTGGATACCCGAGCTGACCAACCCCAACCACAAGCGACATACCCTCTTTCAACAGGTCCTGCCTGCGGTAGATGGGGCGTGCCTCTTTTGCGCCAAAGCCTTTGGTGTCCATGATACCGTGCAAGCGTGCGGTGTACGCCTACTGGACGAGCATGATGGGCATCCTAGTGTACGCACTTTGTTGAAGGAAGGGTATCAGGTGCTCACGTTCTAAACAAAATATCCGCCCGCACAAAACGGCGTACAGTACAGGGTACGCCGTTTTGTTTTTGCATTTGCAATTCATTTTCAAAAATGATACATTCCCCTTTACCTCGTGTGCGACCGAGCCCGTCTTCTCCCTTTTCACGAGGATTTTGCCGTCACCGCTCTCTCTTTGCTGCCCGTCACGTGTCAACCAACTGAATAGGAAGGGTGCAATGATGCGAACCACTCGGTTGTTCCTCGCACTTCTTGTCATGGCGGTGCTCTTCGTCGTTGCCGGGCCTGTGGGCGGCTCCCCCACCGCGCAGGCCAATTCGCCGCTATTCAAACAAGTGGCCGGCCCCGCGGACGACGTTACCGCTGGCCTCACTGCGCTTCCCTCGCCTGAGCGCCTGGGGATCCGGTCACATTCTGCCATGCTGCCTGTGCACCTCGTTCGTGATCTGAACGGTACATGGCGCTGGCAAACGGCTATCCCGCTGGATAGCACCGAAGATCTCACGTTTGTCGTGCTTTCCCCCCACAGTGACGATTGGACGCTCGAAGTCCGCTCGCCAGGCACCGCGCCGCTCAAACTCGAAAACGCAACCGCCACCGAGAGCACCTTCGGCTTCGACGGCGCGTCCTACCCGGCAACGGTCTATCGCTTCGACGGCACAGCACCAACGGGCACATGGACGGTCTCGGTGACGGCGCCCACGAGCACAGCCCGCGGTGCAACGCCCGACGGCTACATCATCGTCGGCAGTGATAGCCCCTACCGGCTGTATGCTCACCTGCGCGATTACAACCTGCGCGTTGGGCAGGAAATCGGGCTGGTCGCGTATCTCTATGATGATGCGAATGCTGTGGATGGCGAAGCCCCCACACCGCTTCGCACCGCAAAACAAACGCTGTATGCGCGTGTCCAGCAACCTGATGGGCGTGAACTCTCGCTGGCGATGTACGACGATGGACGCCACGGCGACAAACAACCCAACGATGGCATCTACGGTGCGACGTTCATGGCACGCCAGGCTGGCACATATACGGCGCAAGTGGTATTGAATGCTGTTGCCCCCGATGGGACGGCCTTCATGCGCACGAGCCAGCATCTCTTCCCGGTGATCGAGGCGACGGCGTCGCTCGGCAAGCAAGCGATCGGTGTTCCGGTGGATGATGTCCGCCTGCGCTTGAGCCTGCCAGTGCAAGGGGTCGCCGATGGGACAATTGTGAAAGCCTATGCCGAAGTGTGGGGCATAGGGACGAACGGCAAACCGACGCCAGCAGCCTGGATCGGCGGCATGAGCGAAGTGCAAAACGGGCTGGCAATGCTCACGTTCGATACACGCTGGTTAGGCTATGCTAATGTTCGGCCCCCGTACACACTGCGCAACGTTCGCTTGCAAGACCGCAACACCCACATTCCACTGACCAGTAGCGCAACGATGGATCTCGTGACGTTCAGCATGCCCAAAGTAGCAACACAGCGCGTCAGCACGATAACCGACGACATGCTGATGGGGCCTCGCCCTGATGGCGGCATACGCCCCATGACCAGCGGCGGCAAATTGATGCTGGTGCACGGCTACTGTTCGGGAAGCAATCCCTGGCCGACATCAAACTTCACCAACTACGCTGTCTTCCAAGACTACAACCAAAACCGCTCGCACGATGAGTTCGCCCGCCTCATTCGCGATTTCGGGGCACAATTCCCATCCTTCGGTATCGTTGCGCACAGCCAGGGTGGGGCTGCGTCTCTGCATCTCTACACCTATTATTGGAGCGGGTTGGATTATTCCAGCGGCTCACGCCTGATTCAATCGGTGGGGACGCCCTATCAGGGAACGGCACTGGCCGGCAACTTGGCGCTGTTGGGCCAAATCTTCGGTGTGGGGTGTGGCTCCAACTGGGATCTGACCTACGATGGCGCGGCACTCTGGCTTTCGGGGATTCCTTCGTGGGCGCGTAGCCGCGTGCATTACTGGACCACCTCGGACAAGGAAGTCTGGTGGCGCTGGGACTACTGCAGCATGGCCACCGACCCCATTCTCGACGATCCTGAGGATGGCGTTGTCGAAAAATGGGCTGGCCAGCTGGCCTATGGCGTCAATCATGGGCACAAAGAAGGCTGGTGCCACACATCGTCCATGCGCGATCCCGCACAAACCAGCGATTACAGCCGCAACAGCGAAATGAACCTCTACGGCAACCGCTAGCGGCATTCACGGGCTCGGCCGCCAAAGCAAACGGGCGCTCGCGATGAGCGCCCGTTTTTCTGCCAATGCAACAACATGTTATTCGGCAATTGGTTTGCGCAGCGGGTCGAACCCATAGCCCAATGCCTGATGCCCTTGCGCAATGACCATGAACGCACGGGGGTCTACCTCAGCCACAACCCGCTTGACTGTTTGCACCTGTGGACGGTTGATCGTACACCAGAGTATGGTATGCGTTTCGCCAGTATAGCCCCCCACCACCTGCCACGCAGTCACCCCATGCCCAGTTTCTTCGATGAGTGCCTTGGCAAGCGGCTGCGGCATATCCGTCACAATCAATACCGAACGGATAGAGCTGGGACCTTCCAGCACGTAATCAGACACAATCCCACTCAAAAAGAGGGTCAAAAATGCATACAACGAAAGCTCCCATCCAAAAACAAGGCCAGCACTCAGAATAATGAGCCCGTCACTATAAAAATAGACCTGGCTGAGTGGGAAACCAGTCTTCTTTTGGATAATACGCCCCAAAATGGCAGTGCCACCGATCGTGCCGCCAGCACGATAAATCAACCCACCACCAATGCCCCCCATGACACCGGCATAGAGCGCATTGAGCAGCATATCCTGCGCGAGCGGAAACGGCGCAACAACTTGGGGCAACCAAACACTGAGCACATCGATAGCCGCAGAAAAGAGAATAACGGCCAAAATCGTCTTCCAGAGGAATTGGCGTCCTCCCAAATAGCGAAACCCCAACGCAAACAGGGGAATATTGACCAGCATATAGAACACACCGTTGGGAAAACCGGTAAAATGGTTGACGAGGATGGCAATCCCACTGATACCACCTGCCGCCAAATTGAACGGCATTTGAAACGCCACATAGCCAAAAGCGGCAATGACCGCCCCTGCCAAAATCAGCAACACCTGCACAAAAATTTCATACAGGCGTTCCAGTCTCAAATGAGAACGCAGACGTTGTACCAGCAAAGTTTGCATCGCGCTCCTCCCACAAGCAAAAAGCGCGGGCAACTCCGCGCTTGATGTTGAAAAAAACCTGAGCGACTCCTACGGCGTTTAGAACCAATCGTCCTCGTCGTCTTCCTCGTACTGGAGTGGCTGCCCTACCAAATTGACAACATAGCCAGCCGCACGCAGCAACTCGGCCAACTCATCCAAATCGCCACCGGCCACATAGCGGTTTGTGCCACCAGCATTGGTCAGCGCCCCTACTTTGCGCACACGCCCACCGGCAATCTCTTTGATACGCTCCGCCTCACCGGCTGGGAAGACCATCGTCTTCGTCGCACGGTTGATGGTAATTTCAATTGGCTCACTCATGGTCGTTCCTCCTCGCTTCAAACTCTGCCGCATTGTACCCACAAGCGAAAGAGCGGGCAACCCAAGCAGGTGCTCAGGAAAGAACACAATCATCTCTGTACAAAAAAAAGCCTCACAAAATGTGAGGCTTGTATCTCCATCCTTAGGTGTGCTCAGGCAACCACTTCCGCAATAGGGTAGCCGATTTCTTCCATCAGCGCGGCAATTTTTTCATGGGACGCTGGCGCATCGTACGTCACGACCACACGTTTCGTCGCCTGGTCGGCTTTGACATCGATGACACCTTCCAGTTCTTTCAGCTCGCGCTGAATGGTCATGACGCAATGCCCACATGAAATGGACGGAACCGCATACGTTTCGGTTTTCATGAGACTCCTCCTATGCTTCTTTCACAATCGGTTTTGTGCTTCGAACAAATCAGCGAGTTCGCTGAGCACCCGCTCACGCTCCAACGGGTCATCACCACGAATCGCTGTGATGACACAATGATTCAGATGGTCGTTGAGAATCAACTGATTCACCTTGTCGAGCGCCCGTTTGATTGCCTGCGTTTGCTGGATGATGTCAATGCAATAGGCATCGTTCTCCACCATCCGCGCAATACCGCGAACATGCCCTTCGATACTTCGCAAACGGGCCAGGATTTCTTCCTTGTGCTTGTGAGATTGCATCTTGTCGCTCATGATACTCACCCGGTGTATAAGGGGATGACACACAGAGAGTATACTCGCCTTCTGCATCTCGTCAACCGGTATCGGTCATCAGAACAAAGAACAGACATTGCTCGCGCGAGAAAACAAAGAAGCCTGCAACTTGCGTTGCAGGCTTTTGGCAGTCGGGGCGAGAGGATTCGAACCTCCGACCTCGTCGTCCCGAACGACGCGCGCTAACCGGGCTGCGCTACGCCCCGATGCATCGACAAACAAACAAAAAATGCCGATGGAGGGATTCGAACCCCCACGGGCGTCAGCCCACTGCGCCCTGAACGCAGCGCGTCTACCAGTTCCGCCACATCGGCATGGGAGCTGCGGGGCTAGGACTCGAACCTAGACTAGCTGATCCAGAGTCAGCCGTCCTGCCAATTAGACGACCCCGCAGTGCGGCTATTGAGTATAGCAAGGTGCATCGTTTTGTCAAGGTGGGCGCGAGAGGACTCGAACCTCTGACCTCCACGATGTCAACGTGGCGCTCTAACCAGCTGAGCTACGCGCCCATATTCACGAGTAGCCCCTACGGGATTCGAACCCGTGTCTCCGCCGTGAGAGGGCGGTATCCTAGTCCACTAGACGAAGGGGCCACCACATGTGTTCTTGTCAACGTTCAGAGCCCACGACGGGACTTGAACCCGTGACCTCGTTCTTACCAAGAACGTGCTCTACCGACTGAGCTACGTGGGCTTGAAGCGGCGAACATTATAGGTGGTTGAGCCTCCTTGTCAAATGTTCTTTCCGAAAGTGAGTGAGGCGCTCCAGCCCTTGGAAAGGGAGGCCAAAAGCGTTTCTATTCGCCAAATTTGGCAAACCAACGATAATACGGGCACCAATTCTGAAAAAATTTCATACTCTACAAGGAGGTAGAAGAATGGCTCAAACGTCCGACCGCCGCGCACCCGACCGCAACCTTGCTCTCGAATTGGTCCGTGTGACCGAAGCCGCCGCCATGGCCGCCGCCCGCTGGCAAGGGCGTGGCGACAAAAACGGTGCCGACCAGGCTGCTGTCGATGCCATGCGCTTCATGCTCAGCACGGTGCAGATGGATGGCATCATTGTCATTGGTGAAGGGGAGAAAGACGAAGCCCCCATGCTCTACAATGGTGAACGTGTTGGTACGGGCGAACCCCCCGAAGTCGATGTTGCCGTAGACCCCATCGACGGCACCCGCCTCCTCTCGCTTGGCCGTTCGAACGCGCTCAGCGTGGTGGCCATCAGTGAACGCGGCACGATGTTCAATCCCGGCAAAATCGTCTACATGAACAAAATTGCCGTGGGCCCCGAAGCCAAGGATGTGATTGACATCGAAGCGCCACCACGCGAAAACCTGCGTCGCATCGCCAAAGCGAAAGGGATGGCCATCGAAGACCTGACCGTGGTCATTCTCGATCGTCCACGCCACCAGGATCTGATTCGCCAGGTTCGTGAAACAGGGGCACGCATTCGCCTCATCACCGATGGCGACGTAGCCGGCGCCATTATGACCGGGTTACCAGGCACAGGCGTAGACGTGCTGATGGGTATTGGCGGCACTCCCGAAGGGGTTGTCGCAGCCGCAGCGCTCAAATGTCTGGGTGGGGGGATCGAAGGCAAGCTCTGGCCGCGCAATGATGAAGAACGCGCCTGGGCCGAAGAACATGGCTACGACCTGAACCTGGTGTTGGGGATCGAAGATTTGGTGAAAGGGAACAACGTCTTTTTCGCTGCCACGGGTATCACGAACGGGGAATTACTGCGCGGTGTACGCTATTTCAGCGGCGGCGCACGCACACACTCGCTGGTGATGCGCTCCAAAAGCGGCACGATTCGCTACGTTGATTCCATCCACCGCTGGGAAAAGCTCTCCAAAATCAGTGATATTGCGTACGCACCACCATCCTTCGCAGAAGAACCTGCTCGCGACTGGTAAAGCGAGCCTTCCGCATCGAATGCCACAGCGCCCGCCAGTTTGGCGGGCGCTGTTCACATCAAGAGGAGGCGCTTCCCTCGGATGTGGCGGTTTAGTGGAATTGCTCGGCTTCGGTCGAGCCGTGGAGTGCCGCCGTCGAGGCTTCACCACCCGTAATCGTGGTGAGAACGGTGTCGAAGTAGCCGGTCCCCACTTCGCGCTGGTGGCGCGTGGCGGTGTATCCATCCTTTTCAGCGGCAAACTCGGCCTGTTGCAATTCCACGTAGGCCGTCATGTCGCGCTGGTCGTAATCGCGTGCCAGCTGGAAGGTGTGATAGTTGAGCAGATGCCATCCGGCCAGCGTGATGAACTGGAACTTGTACCCCATCGCGCCCAATTCGCGCTGGAATTTGGCGATGGTATCATCGTCGAGATGGCGTTTCCAGTTGAACGATGGCGAGCAGTTGTACGCCAGAAGTTTGCCTGGGTATTCCTTGTGAATGGCTTCGGCAAACTGGCGGGCTTCGTCCAGATCGGGCGTGGACGTTTCAAACCAGAGCAAATCGGCATAGGGCGCATATGCCAGGCCACGGGCGATGGCAGCTTCGATACCGTTGCGCACGCGGTAGTACCCTTCGGACGTGCGTTCACCCGTGATGAAGGGGTGGTCGTATTCGTCGATGTCGCTGGTGAGCAACGTAGCGCTCAAGGCATCGGTGCGGGCGATGAGCACGGTGGGTACATCCAACACGTCGGCCGCCAGACGCGCCGCCGTCAGCACACGGATGAATTGCGACGTAGGCACCAGCACCTTGCCGCCCAAGTGACCACACTTCTTTTCTGCCGCCAACTGGTCTTCGAAGTGGACGCCAGCCGCGCCTGCTTCGATCATCGCCTTCATCAGTTCAAACGCATGCAGAGGGCCACCAAAGCCTGCTTCGGCGTCGGCAACGATGGGAACGTACCAATCAATGGACGTATCGCCCTCGATACGATGGATCTGGTCGGCACGCATGAGCGCATTGTTGAAACGGCGCACCAGCGTGGGCACACTGTTCGACGGATAGAGGCTCTGGTCAGGATACGTTTGCCCCGCCAGGTTGGCATCGGCGGCAGTTTGCCACCCACTCAGGTAGATGGATTTCAACCCAGCCTTGACCATCTGCACAGCCTGCGCCCCCGTCACCGCCCCAAACGTGTGAACGTAGGGCTCGGTATTCAACATGTTCCAGAGACGTTCGGCCCCATAGCGTGCCAGCGAATATTCAATGGGCAACGAGGTGCGCAAGCGCACGACATCTTCGGCGGTGTAATTGCGTGTGATGCCCTGCCAGCGAGGGTCGGTTTGCCAGCGGTATTCTAGTTCGGCAATTTGTTGTTCCATCGTTGGACGCACCATGGAAAAACTCCTTTCAATGTGTTTGGGGTTGATTTGTTGCATTTTTTTTGGAGGGCCTGGCGGAACCTGCCAGGCCCTGGCATCATGGCAAGTAGTCGTATGCCACGAAGGTCAGGAATTCGATGAACTCGTCGGCTTCGACCAGCTTGTCCAGAATTTCGGCGGCTTCGCCATAGCGATCAGCCTCAGCACCACCCAGTTTTTCCAGCTCTTCTGCGCGCACCTGTTTGTACAATTCGGCGGTCACAGGGCGTCCATCATCGAGCACCCCACCCAGATTGATCCATTGCCAGATTTGGGCACGCGAAATCTCGGCGGTGGCCGTGTCTTCCATCAGATTGAAAATCGCGGCTGCACCATTACCATTGAGCCAGGCATTCAGGTACTGCAATGCGACACTCACATTCAGCCGCAACCCCGCTTCGGTTATCTTGCCGTCGGGCACTGTGAACGTGGCCAGGTCGGTGGCGGTCACATGAACATCTTCACGCAACTTTTCTTTCTGATGAGGGCGTTCACCCAACACTTCATCGAATACTTCCTTGGCGACTGGCACCAGGTCAGGGTGGGCCACCCACGTTCCATCGAAGCCTTGCCCCGCCTCGCGCAACTTGTCTTCGCGCACTTTTTGCAATGCCACACGGTTCACTTCGGGGTCGCGGCGGCTGGGAATGAAAGCGGCCATACCGCCAATGGCGTGCGCCCCGCGCTTGTGGCACGAGCGCACCAGCAATTCGGTGTAGGCGTACATGAAGGGTACGGTCATGGTAACCTGCGAGCGGTCGGGAAGCAGGGCATCTTTGTGATTACGGAACTTTTTGATGACGCTGAAGATATAATCCCAACGGCCTGCGTTCAGTCCCGCGGCATGGTCACGCAATTCGTAGAGAATTTCTTCCATCTCGAACGCCGCCAGAATGGTCTCGATGAGGACGGTGGCGCGAATGGTACCATGCGGCACATTCAACATTTTTTGCGCAGCGGTGAACACATCGTTCCACAGACGCGCTTCCAGGTGACTTTCCAGTTTCGGCAGGTAGAAGTATGGCCCCGTACCGCGCTTGATGAGTTCATGCGCGTTGTGGAAGAAGTAGAGCCCAAAGTCGAACAGGCTGGCGGAAATGGGCTGCCCATCAACCAGCACGTGCTTTTCGACCAAATGCCACCCACGCGGGCGCACCAGAAGCGTGGCAATGGTTTCTTTCAGACGATATTCCTTGCCACGTGCTTCATCCACGTACTCGATACGGCGACGCACAGCATCGATCAGGTTGACTTGCCCCTGGGTAACGTTTTCCCACGTTGGCGAAAGCGCATCTTCGAAGTCGGCCATGAAGACGTTGGCACCTGAGTTGAGCGCATTGATCATCATCTTGCGGTCAACGGGCCCCGTAATTTCGACGCGGCGGTCTTGCAAGTCGAGGGGTGTCGGCGCCACCTGCCACTCACTTTCGCGAATTTCGCGTGTTTCAGGCAAGAAGTCGGGTTTGTTGCCTGCATCGAGCCATGCCTGTCGTTCAGCGCGTGCCGCCAGCAAATCTTCACGGCGACTGTTGAAACGGCGGTGCAATTCGGCAACAAAGGCCAATGCTTCGGGGGTCAACACGTGCTGCACGGCGGGCGTAATTTCGCCGAGCACTTCGACACCTGGGGGAGTCTGGAACGTAGTTTTGGCATTCGAGCGGGTGACCATAAGAGCCCTCCTTTGGGAGTTGGTTGGTGGTTGTGAACAACAGCACGCTTTCTTGTGAAATAGGGTACAAACAAAGGGGGTAGGTTGACAACACGCCTTGCGGTAGTTTTCACAAACGCCCGAATGGGTAGCGTTTGTGAAAATGGGAACGTTCTACCCACCCGATGGGGTAGGTACTCGAATGGGTGGGGGAAAAGGGAACGGGCGGTTCTTTCCCAAAACAGACTGGTGATTACCCAGATCTCTGCAAAGAAGCGAAAAGGCACTGCTCCGTATGGTAAACGAAGGAGACAAAAACCAAACCGATAGAGGAGCAGCGCCTATGGGCAGTATACCACAAAATGGGCAAAACCTGGTAGAAGCCACGCAGGAAACGCTGAGAGAATTTTTGCGTCCATTTCCCCGTATATTTCCAGACCGACGGCTCCAGCGCAATGGCGAGGCGTTGATTCGGGGCTTGATTGTCAGTCAGTCACCCCATGTGACCAAAGCGATGTGAGCTGGGGGTGAACAAAGGAGCAGTGCCTGGGCGCAAGCCAAACGAGGGTACCGCTTGCTACAGACCCGCAGAGTGAGCACCTGGGAGTGGACGAACAGCCTCTACCACCTGGCCCAGTTGACCGTCCAGGAGGCAGGAGCGGACGCATTGGTGGTGGCGATCGACCCGGTACAGTTCGAAAAGCCCTCTGCACGGCGAGTGGATGGGGTGCGCAAGGGAGACAAACGCACCCCGCCTGACCTCGAGAGGCAAGCACGCCTGACGTTACTTAAGGCGCGATGCACCTGCCAGGTGCGTCGCGCCTCCTAAGGCAGCGTTCTCCAGCGGTGAGCAGGCGTTCCAGGGGAACTGGCTGGAAGCGGTGATGGCCCCACTAGGCTCAGGCTGCCCGGTAGATGCGCCACAATACGCCCTCTTCGAAGCCTGGGGCGCCTCTGGCTCGCTTTTTCCACGCTCCGTCTCCTCTCTTCCCATCCCCCACCACGTTTTGGGTAATCACCAGAAAACAGACTTTTGCGCTGCGCTGTATTTGTTGCCATAATCGAAGATGGTCAACAGACCACCGGATGCAATCTCTGGAACACGAAGGATCGACCTATGCGTATGATGCTTATGGCGTGGCTTCTCTCATTCGGCTGGTTATTCACGCATGGTGTAACCGCCATTGCGCAATCCGACTGCCCCTATGCCATCATTCGTGTTGAGATCGACCCCGCGCCCAATACCAATGCCATCTGTACGGCGGCACGTCCACTTTCCGAGGCAGGGTATCGGGTGTTTGTGCTGTTGACGGATCGCACCTTTGCGAATGAAGCCGAGTGGTTTGCCTATCTGGATGCCGCCGAAACCGAGGCAGGTTTGCGTGATCCACGTGCAGAAGATGGCTTCGCGCGGAATGGGGTAGCGCTCGAAGTGACCACGCAAAACGCGCCCTGGAATGTCATTCTCACAT
The DNA here is from genome assembly GCA_015487975.1 of Ardenticatena sp. Classification (GTDB taxonomy): domain Bacteria; phylum Chloroflexota; class Anaerolineae; order Ardenticatenales; family Ardenticatenaceae; genus Ardenticatena. The sequence continues at coordinate 42,965 of WFOS01000046.1, read as the reverse complement.
ACGGCGAGCGGTTGTTCGGCACACCATTGGACAACGAGGCCACGATCGATCAGATCAAAGAAGTTGTGCGCCGCAGTATGGCTGAAAATCGTGTCGAAACGGGCATCGCGCAAGCACTGGCGCGTATTGCCAGTACCGTGGGCACTATCCAAATGAGCGCCGATACGCCTGAGATCGAGCCTGGATCGCCCGCCGAGACATCATCATCGTGGATGCGCTGGTTGTTGGGATTGGGGATATTGGGCGGTGCCAGCGTTGTTGGATGGAAAATGTCCGCCCCGCTGCGTGCTCGCCATCGTGAAGAAGCGCGCCTGCGTGCGCACCTGAACGCCGTCCAAAGCGCCACCACGACCATTCTGGCTGCATTGGACACCCTGCTCAGCGGCCTGCGTCCCGAGGAAACGACGCTCTATCACATGTTCCGTGCGTATCATGGGCACCTCTACGACGACCTGGATGCCGAAGTGCGCGATATGCTGCGTCAGGCGCAAGCCGCTTTGCGCGATGCGTTCGACGTGTATGCCTCGCTGAACGACGCAGCGACACGTCGCAATCGTCCACTGGAAGAGCAAGTACGCGATTGGGAACTCCTCTATTTGACGTTGGTTGGCACAGACGAACGCATCCGCGCCCTCACCGACGAGCAGGTACGTGAGCTGCTGGACCCGCTTTCGATTACCGAAAACCAACCACCCGAAGAGGGGCAACTGGCACGCCAGCTCGACGCCTTGCGTGCCGACCTGCGCGGCAAAACCATGCGTGTTGCGTTGCAATTCGTCGATCCAACCAAGGTCGATCGGACTGGTATTCTGGGGTTGATCGACCGCGTCAAAGCGCATATCGCGCACCTGTACCGTGCGCAACAACAAGCTCCTCAAGAAATTGCCGACGCGCGTGCCCGCCGCGATGCGCTTGCCGCCGCCGTCCCCGACGATTTTGTCATGCCAGTCGAAGATCTGCTCGCACCGATCGACGAATATTTGACGCGCGCCGACGACTTGATGCGACAGCAGCGTTATCTGGATGTGCTGGACCTTGCCGAAGAGCTCGACGCGATGCTGGATGCCGCCGAAGCCTTCGTCGAAGCGGTGCGCCTGCATCGCGAGCATTTGGCGCTGGTCGAAGCAGCAGGTGCCGAGGGATACCGCCCTCCCGACCTTCCGAATGCCTTGCGTGCAGCCGATGACGCCCTTTCGCGTGCCATGTATGCGCTTTCGCAGCCAAATGGTGTTGCCGCACAAAATGCTGTCGATGCGTTCATCGCTGCCACACTTCAAGTTCGGAATGTGGTCCACGATTGGCGTACCCTGCACCAGGCCAACGCCGCCCGTTTTGAAAGTCTGAAACAACGTGCCGAGCAAGTACGCACGGCTTGGGAAGAACAAACACGTGCCGAATGGGAAGCGTTGCACGCCTACCCGTCTGCCAATTGGGATGACATCGAGCCACGTGTGCGCGAAGCCGAACAAGCCCTGCAAACCATTCCTGATGCGCTGACCGAAGCCGATCGGTTCAACGCATTGCACGTGCAAGATTTCACCCGTGCTGCCCAACGGCTCACCGATGCGGCACAGGCCATTACGCTGGTTCAGAATGTGCAACAACTCGTCAGCGAACGGCTGCAAGCGGTACGCAATGCCGAACAGCATATCGATGCCCTGCTTCAAAAAGCGGTTGAAGAGTTGCATACCCTCGAAGCGTTGCACAAGCGCGAAGACCGACGGCTTGACAAAGACATCGACGAGCGCTTGCAAACGCTGCACACCATGCTGGATACAGTGCGTCGTCTCATCGGCAAGCGCCATTACGCGCCCGCACAACAGACACTCAACGAGGCGTTAGGCCTGCTCACTGAAACGCAACAACTCATCTCAGAGCAACTCGAATCTTCGCGAATTGCCGAGCAAGACATTGCCACCAAAGCAATGGAAGCCCAAAAACTGCGCACCGTACTGGAAGCAGCACTGGACACATTGCCAGAATCAGCCCGCACGCCCGAACTGCTCACACAGGTCAACGCCGCTCGGCGTCTGCTGAACGAGGCTGAACAAGCGCGCAGCGTTCTCCCCACCCTCGCTGACGAAGCCTTCCATACCGCGCTGGAAGAGACACGTCAACGCTACACGCAAGCGCTGGATGCGTTGCACGCTGCGCATGAACAAGTGCAAATTGCCACGAACCTGTATCACCAGACAATCGAGGAAACCCGACAACTCATCGAAGAGACAGGCCGCGTGCTTGCCGAAGCCGAAGCACTTGCCAACCATCCGATGATTGCCACCACAGACCTGCAAACGCTGGAAGAAGCCCGCCGCATGTTTGCACAACTTCGCCGCATCCCGCTTGAAGGCGCTTCACTGGACACACTGCGTCGCATTCAAAAAGAAGCCGCGCACACTCGAACGTACACTGAAAGCGCTCTACAACAGTTCCAGCGTGTCATCAACCAGGTGGAGCGGCAACGCCGTTCGCGTGCTATTGCCCCGACAAGCCTGGGGATGGCGCGCACCATTCCACGTTCCACCTCACTGCGCCCCGTGTCGCGCCCACATTCCACCTCGCATCGTACCACACGCTCCAGCACGATGGGGCGTAGCAAACGACGCTGAAAAGGAGATGCCAGATGGGAAGACGCCGCAAGAAAAAGTTTGCATGCGGGCATGAAGGATTTGGCTCGTTTTGCCATCGGTGTGCCCAGAAAGAAAAAGAGCTGCAAAAGCGTGCCCAAGCACGAGCGGAGTGGGAAGCCTCGTTTGAAAATGACCCTATCGACCTGCGAGGCCTACCACGTGATGTGGTCCTGCGTTCCCGCGAGGTGCTTGCCCTGCTTGATGAAGGCATTTCGTGGCAAGATCCAAGGATCAAAGGCCAACTGATGCACTTCGACAAAACGCTTATCAGCATTCCAATTGGCTATCGCTACCGGATGCTGGCACGCAAAACAAAAGCGGGCATCCGTCCGCTGGAAGTCATCACCCACGAGGAGTACAACAAACGCTTGAAACAGAGGTAGGGAGATGGGGGACACCCCCTTCTTACTTCGTTGCGTAGACATACCACCCAACCGGGCTACGAGCCAACCCGCGCTGATAGCGTCGCCCTTTGGACCCCGCCAAGGCCATGCCAAGCTGCAAAGCAGCACGTAAAGGGTTCGTCAGCCATCCAAGGCGCATGGCCAAAGGAAACGTAAAACCCGTGAGAAAAAGCGCGGCAACGAAAATATAATCGCCAACCGGGGTCACGTTCACATCTTGAAACCGCTCGAACATGCGTTGTAATGCACTATCCGAAAAACGAAAATAATCGACATCATCGTGATAAGGATAAATGAAAGGGACACCAACATATGCTCTTCCCCCCGGCTTGAGCACACGATACATTTCATCAACAGCACGTTGCGGGTTCGGTACATGTTCCAAGACAGCATTGCATAAAATGCTATCAACACTTTCATCCCGAAAGGGTAATTGCATGACATCACCAACGATGTGCGGCGAAACACTTTCGCGAATATCTAGCGAAAAATACCGAGTCTGTTGGCCAAGCATCTCTGGCCGAATATACCCTTGAAAAGGTTTCCCTCCACCAAGATCAAGAAAAATGCCGGGTTGTTTTGCCAGGTCAGCCAATGCCGCTTTCCACGCATGTTCATGCTGACTGGCAGGATCTCGCAAGAACGCTTCCAGCATCGTCATGGAATTGCAATAACCCCCAAGTCTGTTACTTCACCAGCTTTCACTTCAAACGTTATTTCAGTGTTCGAGTCTGCATCGCGCAAAGGCATACTGACAACTGGCGTCCATATAATGATGGCATACTTTCCTGGTGGCACATTTTCAAAGTAAAAACGCCCTGTGGTCGGGTCTTGAACCCCTTTCAACGATGTTTCTTCCGAAAATGAAATCAATGGTGGAGCATCCGCATTGCCTTGGGGATGAACAAAGGTCGCAAGATAAAGCGTGGCAATATAAGGACGCCCACCGGGTCCAGGCGTCAACAATTGCCCTACGACAACACCGGCATCATCTGTTGGTGTAGGAACCACAAATGTGTGCTCGTTTTGGGAATTTTGCCCGCTCTCTGTTTCTGGTACTTGTGGTGCCGTTTGTGCTTGACATGCGACAAGCAAAACAAACACAACGAAGAATCCAGAGAGTCGCCAGTATTGCTTCATAAGCCACCTTTGCAATCATTTGTTGATGCAGACGCGGCGAACATAGCACGACTTTCCAAGATTGGCAATCATTTTTACGCTCTGGTTGGCAGAACAAACAAAAAAGCCACCTCATAATGAGGTGGCTTTCTCTGGATCTGAACGTATTACTGATTCAAGCCATTGCCCTGAGTGAAGCTATCCCCATAGCGACCGGAACCGGGATTGACGGCCAAGTTCGAGATCCCCACAATCGGCTGATTACAGGTTACTGTGACTGCCCCATTGAATCCATCAGGCAGATTGGCAACACCCGGGCCGTAGCGGGCAATCGAGCCATTCGCTGGCAAAGACACATTGGTTTCATCGGCAGCCGAAGCGCCCGCATACGTGATACTGCATGTTGCATCTGTGCTTGTGGTATTCGCAACCTGGAAACCACCAGAGAAGATCCCACCAGCATTGCGAGCCACCTGAGCGAAGAAGACCGTATTCGTTTCCGTGCCGGCGGGAATGGCATTGTACGTAGATCCTTGACCAGCACGTTCAAGCGGAACGCCGGCACCACCACGGTTGTCTTCGTTCACGATAGCCACTACTGGGCCACCCGAGAGGACTTCGATTTTCGCGCTACCAAAGCGTTGGCTTTGCGCCAAGCTATCAACGCCGCTCAGCTCACTCATATTTGGAGCATACAGTGCCAACGCAGCTCCGGGGGCAATAGCGGTCGAGGTGTAGACATAGGTATTCCCAGCGAAGTTGAAAGTAACTTTGACTGTGGTATTGCTGGTACCAATGTTCTGAATACTCAACCCACTGTTGTACCCGTAGAAGTTCCGGACAACACGTGGCACATACAGCGTATTCGCACCACTCGCGAATCCATTGTAAGAGTGCAGCTGTGCTTTGCTCGATGTCGAACCGTCGTTGTAGAAGTTCACAACCACGGCTAGTTTCGACGTGCCGTTGTCAGCGGAAATGGTTGCAGCACCAATGAATCCATCCGGCAACCCTGTATTGCTATCTTGGTAGAAAATGTGCGTGCTTTGTGCCGGAATCGTGACAGTTTCCGTTGCGCCCGTTACCGCGTTGCCCGCCGAGTCCTTGTACGTAACCGTCACACTCGCATCGCTGCTATCCGTGTTCTGCACAGCGATATAGGAGTTCCAACCCGCCAAATTCTTCATGACCTGTGGAGCGTACATCGTGGGGGCTGCTTCGGCCTCAGAGACGCCAGCACTTGTACCAATGCGGTACGGATCGTTTTGTGTGCCCGTGCTTTGCTTCTGCGTATTCACACTGCACGAAACGGGCGTATTCGAAGCGACAACCACCGACCCCAGAAAACCAGAGGGAACACCTGGGGGCGTAGATGGCGTGTAGTAGTTCTTGCTGGCACCAGCCGCAATCGTGTCGGCATATGTCAAAGCAGCCGTGCCACTATCTTGCGGATAGAACGTCAACGTGATGGACGCATCATTCGAACTATCCAGGTTCACACAGGCAATACCACTGGCCCACGACCCCGCAGGCCCAGCCGCGTAAGCCGCATAGCCTACGCCAAGGATGAGGACAAGTGCCAGCATAAGAGCCAGCGAGCGGGACAATTTGGTCATACGAAAGCCTCCTTCGATCAGTTAGTTGACCCTACGTAAAGCCACTATAGTGCATACGACTGGCTCATACAATACCACATGCGGAGTATTCGTGGGAGTATTCGCCTGCGAAAGGGGGGATTATTGCGTTTTTCGTGTACGCCAGGGGAAAAGAACCACAACAGAAACGTATTCACATGAAATGAGAAGGAGCCGAGACATCGTCGCAACCAAGGCAGCGGCCGAAGGCCCTAATAACGGTGAAAGCAAAAAGGTCATCACACTCTCCCGTACACCAATACCACCGGGGACGAACAGCACAGCCAAACTGATCGAAAATGCACCAACGATTGCAAAAAGAAACGTCGGCAACACATTCCACGCAAGCGATTGAAAAGAGGCTGCCAATGCCCAAAAACCAAAACCAAAGCAAATCCACCCTACTGTCATCGAGAAAATGGCAAACAGGTAATATTTCCAGTGAAAGGAAGGAAGGTCCCATTGCTTTTTGCCCCACCGCCAGCCAACTGGTAATCCCCCCAGCAACAATAAAGAGCCGGCACCAATACCCCGAATACCCGCAAAAAGCATGGAGATTTGAGGGAGCGCAACGAAAAAGGTGGCACCTGCTGCCAAAACCGCCCCGGACCCCATAATGGTTACGAGCTCCAGGATCATGGCTAGGCTGAGTATCCGTGAGGGGATTGCATGCCGGCGTGCCAAATACGCTTTCCCAACAAGTTGCCAGGCATATCCTGGCAAATATTTCGCCAGATTGGATTTCAAATGAATCTCTGCTGCCTGCCAAAACGAAAAATCAACCGACGAAAATAGAATCCGTACTGTATACCACCAACCAAGAGCCCCCAACCATACAGCTGCAAAGGTCGATCCCCAGGCAATGACAAAGAATGGCCAATGCCACTCGAAATTCCATCCTTTCTGGAAAAGAGGCCATATATTCCCAACGAGATAGAACAGGCTGGCAATGATGACAATGACTTGCCCAATACGTCGAATATGTTGGCGATATGGGAACGCAATGAAGAATTGCTGCAATTGCTGCACCTGTTGCTTCATACGGCACGGCAAAGATACAAAAAGCTATATGACAGGTGAAACGGCATGAATGGCGCGGCCGCAAGGTACAAAAATTTTCGTGGATGCTGGAAATACCATTGCCAATCTTCACGTGAGCGGGGAAAACGAAAATTATATTTGTAGCTTCTTTCGACGTGCAAACCGCCTGCTTCGAGCATATCTCGCCATTCACCAAATGTCGCAAATCGTTCCAGAGGCTGTTTGTGATTTGGGCCATACCCAGTACGCCACACATGCCAGACAATGTCTGCAAGGTAATAACTGTTGGGAAGCAAAATAGCGGCATACCCACCTTGTTTCAAAATGCGGCGCATTTCCCGAACACCTTGTTCGGGGTCAAGAAAATGTTCAAGGCTTCCCAGATTCGTCACAAAATCGAAAATTCGATCGGGAAAAGGGAGCGCCTCCCCTTCGCCAACGAGAACACGCCCCATTGTTGCGTGCTGTGCGCGGATGGCTGCACGCCAGGCAATATCCACCCCGACAGCCTGTACCCCTCGAGCTTCTGCAAGGCGCACCAAAATGCCCTCACCACAGGCAACATCCAACAACCACTGCCCCGGTTGAGGAGACAAAAGATCCAGAACCCAACGGTATAAAGCAGCCGCATCACGCAACGTACCGGATGTTACATACATTTCGTTATATGCGGCAATGATTTCGTCCTTGGCATCGACACGTTGTTGCATTTTCATGGACGCCTCCCAACAGATGCATACACTTGCAACGTTTGCTGTGCCATCTTTTCCCAAGAAAAAAAACGAGCACGTCGAAGCCCTGATCGCCGTAAATGTTCTCGAAGCGCAGGTGTGCGCCACACATGCTCAAGAAGTCGTGCCAGACAATCTGGTGTACTTTCTTCCATGACAAGCGCAGCATCATCAACCACTTCCGTCACGGCACCGGCTTTGTTGACAATCAATGGCGTCCCACATGAAAGTGCTTCGAGCGCCACCAATCCAAACCCCTCATGAACGGATGGCAATGCCGCGACGGTTGCACCCGAATAAAGAGCCGGAAGATCTTGGTCAGGGACAGCACCAAGCAGCTGGACAACATCCTGCAAGCCAAGAGCGCGGATTTTTTCATAAATGCTCAAATCTGGCTTCTTTTTGTACTGTTCGCCAACAAGAACAAGCGTGCCAGGAAAATTGGTGCGTTCACGAAAGCGTGCAAACGCCTCGATGAGGAGCGGGATATTTTTCTTGGGGTCAATACGGCCGACATGTAACACGTACACATCGGGAAGCTGATACACCTTGCGTACACGTGCAACGTCTTGCGGAGCAACCGGGCGGAAGTGACGCCCGCAAGCCGGATAAATGACTTCGATACGCTCAGGTGGCAATCCGTAGAAATGTCGAATATCCTTTGCGGTTTGCCGAGAAATGGCAATGACTTTTGCCGCATCCCACAAGGTGCGTTTTTCGATGGTACGCCAATACCAGACATCGAGAGCGGGGAAAAGGTCTGGATACAAGAGCGTTGTCATGTCATAAACAGTAACAACGAATGGTACTCGCAACCCAAAGACACCTAAATTTTTTACAAAATGCACCACATCATAGGAACGTGTCAACATTGGCAATGCCATTTGTGCCCATACGCGCATTGCGAAACGATTTTTCACAGGAGCAATATACTGGCGGACATGCGGGGCTTGCAGCTCAGGTTCTGGCTGGTTGAGGAAAAGAAGATATTCGTTCTCGGTATCCAGCGCAAAGAGGGCCTGCAACAGATTCATCGTGGCAGTACGCCCCCCACCATAAAAATGAATTCCTAACGCTTCGATAGCAATACGCATACGTTCATGCTCCTGGCTTACGCGCACGGGCAAAAATATCATTACAGAATACGCTCTTGAGAAGAGGCAAGCGGACCAACATCTCCATACCAATACGTACAACCAGATTGCGCTCGTAGCGATACGATTGAGTCGTTTGCAGCCATACCTGTGTCTCGAACCCATGACGACGCAACGTGCGCCATAACGAAAGAGGCGTTTGTTCATTCACATGGACATCTTTGAATGGCCAGCGGTCTCGCGGATCGGCAGGCAACGAAACACCGCGCATACGTTGCACGAAACGATACAAGCGATAGCCCACAGCGTAGTACCACAAATTCGGCATGGTATGCACAATCAACATGCCCTGTGGCCGCAAAACACGCTTCACTTCTCGAAGGGCCTGGTCTAATTCTGGCGGCGTCAGATGCTCGACCACGTCAAGCATGAACACCACATCGAAACTCTCATCGTCGAAAGGAAGGACGCGAGCATCTGCCTGCATCAAGGTGATCCGTCGACGAACATCATGCTCAACACGTGCAAGGGCCTCTGCCGCCAGTTCGATCGCCGCCGCAGCATAGTCAATGCTCCACACAAAGGCACCATGCCGGGCGCAATGCAACGCCACTTCGCCTCGCCCGCAGCCAATGTCCAACACATGTTGCCCGGGCTGAATGTGCGCTCTGTCAAGCGGAATACGCAACCGCTTGGGAAGCACACTTCCGCTACTCGCACGGAATTCATCAGCGCCATGACACCACTGCTCAAAATAGTCTCGTGTGTATTTTTCCGGGGGAACAGCAGGTGGTTGTACATTCGACTCGCTCATGATTGTTTCACCAAGACCCAGTTGAAGTTTGGCAAGAAAGGTGCCACCTTTTGCCAAAATGAAAAAGGAATGTAAGCCAGAAAACGGAAACGGCCCAGTTCATCTTCAACACCAAAGCGCTCAGGCGCATGCAACAATTGGGGCGTGTAATCTATCATGGCGAAACGCGCCCACAATTTTCGCAAGTGCCAGTATGTCATCGGCCATACATCGTATGCTTGCCCACGTCCAGTCAAGCGCACATAAGCGTCGGCCAGAGGCTGAGGAAACCAGGAAAGAAACGGCAACCAGTAATGTTCCTCCAAAACTGCAAGCCTGTTCGGCCCACTAAAGAAGCAGTATCCGCCAGGACGTAACACTCGCTCGATTTCATGCACAAGTGCCGGGCGATTCCTCATGTGTTCATACACCTGAGCGCATACCACGACATCGAATGTGGCATCAGCAAACGGCAACCTGGCACCATCGCTTTGTACGAAGGTCGCATTTTCAGCCGCACGAGCCTTGGCCTCGGTAACCAGTCGCCAATCTATATCCGTCCCGACAATCTCGGCAACATAAGGCGCCAGCGCATTCGTAATGGCACCATTCCCACATCCCACATCAAGCAAACGAGCGGTGTCCAGTGGGGCCGGATAGGTATCTTGCAAAATTGTGATGATTTTATGCGCTTTGCGCCAACGAGGCGCATATGTTTGCTCGAATATGGACATAGGCTCACCCTCGTTGCGCCTCCTGGTACAATTTCACAAAAAACTGGGCAACATGATCCCAATTCAATTCTGTCTCAACCCGATGCCGTGCAGCCTGTCCTAGGCGACGACATTTCTCAGAATCATGCAGCAAATCGGCCACCACATTGGCCAGTGCGTGCGCATCACGCTGAGGCACAAGCATGCCTGTTTTTTCATGCTCGATCACAAGGGGAATACCAGCAACCGCACTTGCCACAATCGGCTTTGCGGCCGCCATGGCTTCGAGAATCGTCGTCGGCAATCCATCCAGATTGCCACTTTCATCGACGACCGATGGGACCACGAAGATATCCGACGCATGCAGATACGCCGGTACGGCCTGCCATCCCACGGTGCCGACAAAACGCACGTGCTCCCGTACCCCCAAACGTGTGGCGAGCTGTTCCAACGGCTCACGCTCGGGGCCATCACCAGCTACGACGACCAGCACGTTCGGAACACGTTCTTGCAAGAGAGGTAAGGCTCGTATCAGGTACTCTACCCCTTTTTTCTTCACCAGGCGTCCCAAGCTCAAGACCAGAGGAGCATCTTCCGGAAGGCCAAGCTGCGCACGTAAAACCGAACGCGGTGGCGCCTGACGCGGATCGAAGCGGTCTGGATCCGCCCCCCACAAGAGCAAGTGTGTCTGCTGTGCCTGAGCCCCAAGCGCCAATGCGCCTTCATAGAGGTGGGGACTACATGCTGTCATCGCCTGCGCCTGCTGAAAACAAAGGCGGGCTATTTTTCCCAGTAGGGCATTTTTGCGAGCCACGAAGATATCGGAGCCGTGCAATGTGACAATCAAGGGAACACCCGTAATGCGCGAAAAAAGCGCGGCCATGGGTGCATTGGGGATAACCCAATGCGCGTGAACGACATCGAAGGGATGACGGCTATGCAGGGAGAGCATCTTGAAAAAAGCGCTCGTAAAGAACAAGGGCGCCAGCACGTATGCTCCTTTGTGAAGCGCGCGATCGCTATGCATGGCTTGCGCATATCCCATCATTGCCCAACGGTCAGGCCAGACATATCGGAATGGATGCATGTGAACAGGCGTTGGGTACGGACGCATGGCAGGGTGATAGGGAACAATGGCGTGGACGTCATGCCCCTGGCGAGCGAGAGCCTCGGCAATAGAACGCATGAAGCGCCCAGCGCCATCCTCCTGAAAGCGAGGGTAGGTCGAAGCCAGCAAACAAACTCTCACTATCCCCCCTTACCCCATACGCAACGCCTTCGCCGCTTTCTGGCGTTTCTCCGCATTCAGTTCCTTTTTGCGCAGACGAATGCTTTGCGGTGTCACTTCCACCAGTTCGTCATCGCCAATGTACTCAATCGCTTCATCCAGTGTGAGCCGCACGGGTGGCGTCAACAAAATACCTTCTTCGGCAAACGCACGGCGGTGATTCGTCACATGCTTCTTCTTGCAGACATTGATGACCAAATCCCCAGGCCGGGAATGTTGCCCGACAATCTGTCCTTCGTAGACCTCTTCTCCCGGCCCCACGAACAACACACCGCGCTCCTGCGCGTTGTTCAACGCATAACTGGTCGTCACCCCTGTTTCATGTGCCACCAGCGACCCTGTTTCACGCACTTCCATATCCCCCATCCACGGCAGATACCCGTGGAAGACGCTATGCAAAATCCCAGTCCCCCGTGTCGCTGTCAGGAAGCGACTGCGAAACCCCAACAACCCCCGTGTTGGCACCAGGTAGCGCAGTGAAACGGTGCCATCCTGCGCGGCACTCGACATATCCAACATTTGCCCACGCCGCTTGCCCAGCATCTCAACCACGGCACCCACAAAATCTTCGTGCACCTCGATAAAGACTTCTTCAACAGGTTCGTGTAACACGCCGTCAATCTCGCGATAAATGACCTGTGGACGCCCCACAGCGAACTCATACCCCTCGCGCCGCATGGTTTCGATGAGGATGGCCAGATGCAACTCGCCACGACCGCTGACCAAAAAGGTGTCGGCGCTCTCGGTCTCCTCGACCCGCAGCGCCACATTGCGTTCCAGCTCGCGCAGCAAACGCTCGCGGATCACCCGACTGGTCACGTACTGCCCTTCGCGCCCAGCAAAGGGGCTTGTGTTGACCATGAATGCCATGCGCACCGTCGGCTCTTCGACAGCAATCGGCGGTAACAATCGGGGATCGTCTCCATCGGTAATCGTTTCACCAATTTGTACATCCGCCAACCCTGTGATCGCCACGATCTCACCCGCAGTGGCCTCATCCACAGCATGCCGACCTAAGTTTTCGAACACGAACAATTCTGCCACCTTGCCACGCCGCAGATCCTCACCAGGACGCCCCAACGCAACGTCTTGTGCGCGGCGCACGGTTCCACTCCGAATACGCCCAATCGCAATACGTCCTTTGTATTCATCGTAATCAAGGCTCGTTACGAGCAGTTGCAATGGCTCATCCGGGCGCACCACAGGAGCAGGTAAGTCGAGAATCGCCTCGAAAAGCGGTGTCAAATCAGGCCCCAGCGCCTCGGGGGTCAGGCTGGCCTGCCCACTGAGCGCGTTCGTGTACACAACGGTGAAATCCGCCTGTTCGTCCGTGGCGCCCAAGTCAACAAACAAATCGAACGTCTGATCGACCACCCAATCGGGGCGAGCATTGGGTCGGTCCATTTTGTTGACAACAACCACAGCCTTGTGCCCCAATTCCAAGGCTTTGCGCAACACAAAACGGGTTTGCGGCATGGGCCCTTCGACGGCATCCACCAGCAGTAGCACGCCATCCACCATGTTCAACACACGCTCGACTTCGCCACCAAAATCGGCGTGTCCAGGCGTATCGACAATGTTGATTTTGACGCCATGCCACCGAATGGCGGTATTCTTCGCCAAAATAGTGATACCACGCTCACGTTCCAGATCATTCGAATCCAAAATGCGCTCACGCACGGTCTGATTTTCCCGAAAGACCCGTGCTTGCCGCAACATGGCATCGACCAGTGTCGTTTTCCCATGATCGACATGTGCAATAATTGCGATATTGCGCACATCACTTCGTCGTACCGTCACAGACATCCCTCTCTTTTCGATCGACTGGCATAAAAAAGCGGCCTCGCGGCCGGCCTCAGAGTATACTCGTAACTCCTCGAAAAGACGAATAGTTGTCCGCAAAAACAATAACAAAGAACGTTTTATTCGATAACAAAAATTGTTTGGCAATAAAACACACACATGAATGTTGAAATATTCACCAAATACAGATCCTCTATTGCCAGTGGTCGCACCTTCACAGTACACTGTCCACACACCTGTCAGCTCTCACAAATGGAAGCAGACGGAGGTCCCCATGCCCACAATCATCATCATCTTGCTACTCCTTGTCTTTCTGGCTATGCTCCTCACACCGACCAAACTCAATGATGAAATCTTGCGCAAAACATCGGATTCATCGAAGAAAACCGACATCAGACTTATTGTCATAACGGAAGATGACGAAATCGAATTCGATCTCTAAGCGAGTATACGGACGTGGCAGTGCGCCTGGCAAAATCATTTTGTTGGGTGAACATGCTGTCGTCTATGGGCGCCCTGCCATTGCCGTGCCCGTCAGCGATGTACGTGCCCATGCGACCGTGCAACCTGGGCGACATGGAACAGGCATTGTCATTCACGCACTGGACATTGGCCGCCACTACCTGCTCGATGCCGTTCCCCCCACCGACCCAATTGCCTGTGTCATACGGGAGGTGCTGGCCCACTGTGGCCTGCCCTCGCATCTCGATATCGATATCACCATCACAAGCGACATTCCCATTGCCAGCGGGATGGGCAGTGGGGCCGCGGTTGCCACGGCCGTTGTACGTGCACTAGCAACTGCGCTGGCTTGCCCGCTCGATGATGCGATGGTTTCGGAAATCGTCTACAAAAGCGAAACATTGCTCCACGGGACGCCCAGCGGTATAGACAACACGGTGGTCGCCTACGAACGCCCCATCTGGTTCGTGCGTGGCAGGCCACCTGCCCCCTTCTCTGTGGGGGGGACATTCCATTTGCTTATTGCCGACACTGGGGTTCCCAGCCCCACCCGCACAACGGTCGGCGATGTCCGCATGGCATGGGAACGCGATACCGAGCGCTACGAAGCGCTGTTCGACGCGATTGGCGAGTTGGTGCAGGCCGCGCGCAGCGCGTTGCAACAGGGCGATGCCCTCCACCTGGGCACGCTCATGCAACGCAACCACACGCTCCTGCGCGAAATGGGCGTCTCGGCAGAGGCGAACGATCGCCTGGTCGAAGCCGCACTCGAAGCCGGTGCATACGGCGCCAAGCTCAGCGGTGGCGGACGCGGCGGCAATGTGATTGCCCTGGTTGCCGAGGAGCAACGTGCCCCCGTTGCCCATGCACTGGAAGCCGCTGGCGCTGTGCGCCTCTTGTCAACCACGCTCACGCCGGAAGATGCCCCATGAAACATCCGCTTATTCTCGCGCACCGTGGTGCTCAGCGCATCGCACCCGAAAACACGCTCCCAGCATTTGCCGAGGCGATGGCGTTGGGGGCGGATGGCATCGAACTCGATGTACAGCAGACCGCTGATGGCATACTGGTCGTTGCGCATGACGAGTACCTCGGGCGCACGATCAGCGGGTCACCCACAGAACGCCTGACGAGCATGACCTGGCATGAAGTACGCCAGCGCGATGCTGGCGCATGGTTTGGCCCTCCCTGGCGTGGAACGCCACCCCCAACGCTGGATGACGTCTTCGACGCCTTGCCAGAGAGGGCTTTCGTCAATATCGAATTGAAGCGCACAGCATGGCAAAGCGATGGGCTCGAAAAAGCAACGTTGCACTTTCTGCAACGCCGCAATCTCTGGCATCGTGTGATTGTGAGCAGTTTCAACCCTGCCATCCTGGCACGCCTGCGCCGGGCGGCCCCCCATCTCAAAGTGGGGTTGCTCTACGCCCCCGACCTGCCGCTTCCTTTGCGCCGCGGCTGGGCACGCTACGTGCTGCGCCCTGCTGCGCTGCACCCACATGTCTCGCAGGTGACGGCAGACCTGGTGGCAACGGCACACCGGCATGGTCAGCAGGTCAACGTCTGGACAGTGAACGGCCCGCAAGACATTCGGCGGATGGCCATGCTTGGAGTGGATGCCATCATTACCGATGTGCCCGACATCGCGAAAGCCGCCCTGGAAGGGGATCACACCTCGTAAGTGATCCCTCGTTCCGAAATGATGGCTTCGCGCCCCAGCTGGCTTTGCAAAGTGGCTTGCAAGGCTTCAGGTGCAGGGGATTCTCCATGTACGAGGAAAATTTGGGCATCACCGGTGGGGCGCACCCATTTCACCAATTGGGGCTCATCGGCATGGGCGCTCAACCCTTCGATGTTGGCGATGCGCGCACGCACGGCCACACGCTCGCCGAAAATCTCCAATTCCTCAGCCCCATCTAGCAGCAAACGCCCATTCGTTCCTTCAGCCTGAAACCCCACAAACAACACACCACATTCCGGCCGCCACAGATTGTTGTAGAGATGGCGCAAAATACGCCCCCCTGTTGCCATACCGCTGCCTGCCATGATGACAGCACCTGATTCGATGGCATCGATGCGGTACGATTCGCGTTGGGTACGTGTCAACGTCAGCCCCGGCCACGAAAAGGGGTCTTCACCACGCATGATGACGCGCTTCACTGCTTCACCCAACTGTTCGGGGTAACGGCGGTGCAACTTCGTAAAATCGATGGCGAGGGGGCTATCCAAAAAGGCACGCACCTTGGGAATACGCCGCTGCAAACTCAGTTCGCGTAAAATGAAAATCACATCCTGAGCACGTTCCAGCGCGAACGTTGGGATGAGGACGTTGCCCCCTTCGGCAACCACTTCGGTGATGAATGTTGCAATCTTCTCGATCGCCTGGTCGAGGGGTTCATGAACCACGCCACCATAGGTGCTTTCGAGCAAGACGGCATCAGCTTTGGGAGGCAGGTCAGGGTCGGGGACGACGTGTTGCTCCCACGTGCCCACATCGCCACTGGCAATGAGTTTCTGATGACGCCCCTCGATTTCCACGAAAGCCGACCCCAAAATGTGCCCGGCATTGCGCAACGTGATGCTGAGATGCTTCCCCAGGCGGATGGGTTCGTCGTAGCGCACACGCACAAACAAATCGAGCGTGTCGAACACGTCTTGCTCGGTGTAGAGCGGTGGCGGTACGTCTATCCCCGAACGGCGCAGGTGTTTCTCGGCATTGAGGTAGTCTTCGTGTTGAATACGAGCTGAATCGAGTAAGATAAAGCGGGCAACGTCGTATGTGGGGCGTGTGGCATAGATGGGCCCTTCGTAGCCTTCGATGACCAGCAAAGGCAGGCGACCGCAATGGTCCAGGTGCCCATGTGTCAGCACCACAGCATCCAGGGTCGTGGGATCGAAGCCGAGCGGCTCGTAGTTCATGGTGACGATGGGGGGCAAGCCCTGAAACATGCCACAATCGATGAGAATACGCTTGCCATCGATGTCAACAAGGTGGCACGAACCGGTCACGGTGCCAGCCGCGCCATAGGATGTGATGTTCATGGTTCATCCTCGCTTTCTGGTTTCGGTTTGCCGACTGGTTGCGCGGCATGCAAAGCAGCAATGATTTTGGCATCGGTGGAAGGCCAGGCGAACGCATCCAGCTCATCGGGAAACACCCAGCGCCAGTCGGCGACGCCCAACGTTTGCGGTTCGCCGCCACAAAAGCGACAGTGGAATGCATGTAACGTTATCGAAAAATGCGTGTACGCATGTTCCACCGTTGTCAGGTGGTCGCCAACTTCGATGTCGATGCCCAATTCCTCGCGAATTTCGCGCTGCAAACAGGCTTCGAGTGTTTCGCCCTCTTCGCATTTGCCACCTGGGAATTCCCACAAGCCCCCCAACATTTTGTCGTGGGGGCGTTGGGCAATGAGCAGCTGCCCCGCATCGTTCCAGATGAGCGCGGCCGTTACCGTGTAGTGAGGGCGTTTGCGCCGCGGCTGACGGCGTGGCACCTCATGCTGACGCTGAACGCGCATCGCTGCACACCCTGTCTGCACAGGGCAAAGCAAGCATTGCGGGGAGCGTGGCGTGCAGATGTTCGCGCCCACGTCCATCAGCGCCTGATTCCAGTCGCCAGGACGGTACGATGGTACAAGTGATTGGGCGATCTCGTTCAGAATGCGTGTGCCTGCTGGGGTGTCGATAGGGGTTTCGACAAGGCACACACGCGCCAACACACGTTTGAGGTTGCCATCCAAGGCGGCAACCGGTTCATCGAAAGCGATGCTGGCTATGGCCGCGGCGGTGTAGGGGCCAACACCAGGAAGCCGCTGCCATTCCGCCGCAGTCCGCGGAAAGCGCCCCCCACGTTCCTGCACGATGATGCGAGCCGCTTTGTGCAAATGGCGTGCCCGGCTGTAATAGCCCAACCCTTCCCACAGCTTGAGCACATCATCCAGGGGAGCATTTGCCAGTGCCTGAACCGTGGGGAATCGTTCCATCCAGCGTGTGAAATAATCGACCACACGCGCCACCTGTGTCTGCTGCAACATGATTTCGCTCACCCAAACGGCGTAGGGGTCACGCGTGCGGCGCCACGGCAAGTCGCGCTGATAGGTATCGTACCAATCGAGCAATGCGCGGGCGAATCTCTCCGCATCGGGCAGCAGAGGCTCCGCCCGCGCTGCAGACGCATTCGACGACGTCAAGGCATCACCGCCATCGTGTCGGTTGTCGGCATGGTCAGTCGTTCGAGGCGCGTCGTCCATTCGGCATCGTCCAGGGGGTCGTAGCCCGATACCAGGAAACGCTTGATGAACAGGGCGGCCACGTCGGGCATATCGGTGGTCAGGTTGTGTTGGATATCCCACTGGGCACGATGGAGCAGAAGCGTTGCCTGCACCACACGCATCAGCCGTTCCGTCAATCGGCGGGCATGGGCCTGCATCTGGCGAACATCCGTCGATGCGGCCCCCAGCGTGGGCAACAGTGCTTCGAGCGCGGCTTCAATGACCCGTTTTTCCGCCAGAAGCGATGACGTGTTGACTTCTGCCAGCCATGCACGCAGGGTGGCGACCACAGGTTCGACAAGATTGAGCCGCGCCAAATCCCGCATGACTTGCAAGGCCAGCACGTTGGGTGTGCCTTCCCAGTTTTCGAGCACCACCTGGTCGCGGTAGAGGCGCGGCAAGATGGAGAAATCTTCGATGGCGCCATTTCCACCCAACACGTCGATGGCACGATGCACGGCTTCGCTGGCATCCACAGCGGTAATGTACTTGTTGGCGTTCACCAAAAAGCGGAACACAGCCTTATCGGCGGGGGTGGCGGTGCCAGTATCCAGGCGATTGAAAATAGCCGTCAGCGCCAGTGTCGAGGCCAGCGAGGCTTCGGTGAGCACACGGATGAAAGCGAGGTTTTCCTGCACCATGGGGTAGCGACGGATCGGCGATCCAAAGGCTTCGCGATAGGTCGCAAATGTGTCGGCTTCGATGAAAGCCCGCCGCATGATACCGGCACACGCCAGTGCATTCATCCAACGTGAGGTATTGAGCACGAGCCCAACAGCAATTTTGAACCCTTGCGATACTTCCCCAATTGGCCATGCCAGCGCCCCATCGAAGTCGGTTTCGGCGCTTGCCATGAGGCGTGTACCCAATTTGTCTTTCAGACGGCGCACGAAGAAGCGGTTGAGCGACCCGTCCGGCAAGCGGCGCGGAACAAGAAAGCATCCCAGCCCTTTCGTGCCTGCGGGCGCCCCAACAGGGCGTGCCGTCATCAAAAACTGGTCGGCATCGATGACACTGCAAAACCACTTTTCGCCGGTGATACGCCACGCGCCGGGGTACTCGACGGCTGGTTCGGCACGCACGATGTTCGCACCGACATCCGACCCCCCCTGAACTTCGGTGAGGAATTGCGCACCACGATGCGCACGGTCGTAATCGCGTTCCAGAAGCGGGGGCAGGTAGCGCGATTTGAGATCATCGCTGCCATGTTGCTGCAAAGCACGGATCAACCCGGCTGTGCAGGCAATCGGGCAGGCGTGCCCGCCTTCGCCTTCGTGGGTAAGCAGGTAAAAGAGGGCTGCTTGCTCGAACAAGCGCCCGGGGTCGCGCTGCACGGCAAGCACGCCACTACGCCAAATGTGCCGCCCGGCTTCGTGGTAGTTAGGGTGGAAGTGTACCGCTTCGCACCGTTCGCCAATGTGGGTGTACCGTTCCAGGCGCGGCAAGTTTTCGCGCTGCTCGTTGACTTTGAGCAACGGTCCAATCACGGTTGCGACGGTTTCGCCAAAAGCGCTGAACGCTTCTTCGTGGGCATCGAGCGTTTCACCCAGGTAAAGGCGCAACCAACGCTGAAAACTCGTGTCGGCGGCGTAGTAGTTACGTGGTTTGGCAGCTTCCCACTGTTGCAATGCGCGGCGTCCAGGGTGTTGCGCTGGATCATGCAGGGACATGGCTCTTCCTCCTCAGGTGTCGCTCATCGGTAGGGGTATGGTACGCCGAAGCCATATTTTTTCAAAGCGCGATTTCGAAGGCAGACCTGTTCACACCTGCAAAAAGTGCTGCAAGTAGGCCATAAACGTCTCGCGCACTGCCGGTTCGAGCATCTGCGCCACACGCCGATACCCGTTGTGGATGAGGCGCTGGCGCACGGTCTGCTCATGCACGATGAGATCGACGAGTTCAGCAATGGCTTCGAAGTTTTTGCGGGTGAAGAGAATGCCCGCCTCGCCTACGGTGTCGGGGACGGCGGCAGCAGCATAGGCGACGATGGGCAGACCACAGTACATGCATTCGATGAATGGTTTGCCAAAGCCTTCATGTTCGCTCATCGAGACGTAGATGTCCGCCGAGCGGTAAAACGTCACGAGGTCGCGGTAGGGCACATGCTCGGTAAACCAGACCGATTCACCCAGACCAAGGTCTATGGCCAATCCGCGCAACCACTGGCTGTACGAAGGCAGCCAGGATGAACCGACAAGGAGTAGCCGCGCGTCGGGACGGATACGCTTGTAGAACCAGAGCAGTTTGATGAGGTCATCTTGCCGCTTGTTGGGCACCAACCGGCCGACAAACAAGATGTTCGGTCCACGCTCGCGCAGGCGCTGGGCAAGGGTGGGGTTGAGAGGTTGGTCGTAGGTTTCGGGGTGCAGAACGATGGGCAGCACACCCGTTCGAGCATATCCAAGGTCGCGCAGTTCGCGCTCGTTGTAGGGAGAATCGGCGACAGCGAGCACGGTATGCTCGCGCAGCGTGTGCAACTGCGCCATCCCCCGTTCTAGTTGTGCCGCCAGGCGGGGGTCGAACGTGCGCACGAAATCGGGGGGCGTGATGTTGTGATACACCATGAAGATGGGCACCTGCCACTCACAGAGCCGCTGCGCGATGTCAGTGCCAATGGCGTGATGGTAGAGAAGACCGCTTCGTGCCTCTTCACGCCGCAGATGGACGACCGAACGCACTTTGTTTTCAAGCAGCGGATGGACACTCTCCGCAAAAAGGTCGGAGCGGATGCCCGCCTGATGCAGCCAGCGTTGGATGAGCAACGCCTGGTCGGTGATAGCGTCGCCAGGGGCGGCACCCGCGATGCATTGATGCAGAACAGGCCGCCTCATGGGCGTTTCTCCGCCAGGTGCATTCGTGGCCACGTTTGCCATGCTCGCACGAAGCGATCGACCACAGCGTCCCACGTGTAGTTGCGTTGCACGTACTCGCGCCCGTTGCGCCCCATGCGGGTGGCTGCTTCGGGGTGTGCCCGCAGCCACTCTACTGCGCTCACAAATTCGTCAAAAGTGCGAAACCAGAGCCCACCTTGGGCACGGCGCACATGCCCCACCGTTACCGCACAATCGGCATGTACCAGCACTGGTCGGCCGGCCAGCCATGCTTCCATGATGGAGAGGGAAAAACTTTCATTGAGCGATGGTTGGCAGAGAGCAAGCGCGTTGGCATAGGCAGCGGCTTTGGCTTCTTCGGACACGAATCCATGCAACACAAACGCGGGATGCTCGGGCGGTTCGTAGGGGCCTTTGCCAAGCAGGTGCAGGCGCACTTGACCACCCTGGTCGGCATAGCGGCGAACATAGGTATAGAGCAAGGGCACGTTTTTGCCTTCTTCCAGCCGCCCCACATAGAGCAAATCGCGGTGCGCATTGGGGGAAGGGGATGGCGGGTTGGGCAAGGTCACGCCCACACCGACCACAGCCGCACGGCGCACAGTGTAGCCCAATAAGTCGGTCAGCAGATGGGCTTCTTCGGGCGAATTGAAGAGCACACCGAACACATTTTCGACCAGCAGGCGGGTGGGGAGCATGAAGGCATATGGTTCGTTGTGCAGGCAAGGCCACAACAGCGTTTTGTGAGGCGCCGACCACGCGGCAAAGTGTGTCAGAGGCATGGCGTAGGGGATCGCGATGAGCGCATCGAATTCGTCGGCGTGGCGCATGATGTGTGCATAGAGTGGCGCACTGTGCGCCCCCGATTCAAGCCATGCCCACGCGGTTTCTTCCGGCACGCGCCCCCATGTCGCCAGGCGCATATCAGCCTGAGCACGCTGGTCAGGGTCCCAGTGGGTGATGGGAAAGCGGCGCACCATGACGCCATTTTCAACCGTGCTCCCTGGCGGCAGCGTGTTTTCCCACGTGTAATGGTTTTCGGCGCACGTTGTCCAGACTTCGATATGCCAGCCACGCTGTGCCCAGGTTTCGGCAAATCCGCGTGCCAGTGATTCAGCCCCACCTGCAACGTTCGCGCCATAGCGAGGCACGACAAGTGCTAGGCGTGGTATCGGTCTGGTATCGGTCATGGGGGCGTACCTCACGATGGCTCGTCAGGGGGGGCGTCGGCCAGGCGTGTTTCCAGCTCGCGAATCTGACGGCGCAAGGCGATGTTTTCGGCCACCAACCGATTGAGCACCCCCACAATGTGGCGATTGAGCTGAATTTGATGCCCGATGATGCGGCTCACGTAGAAGAGCACCAGATTGTGTGCTTCGCGGCGCAGACGCGCCCATATCTTTCCCACAAGCGGCAGTTGCGTGGTTCGAGAGGAAGCCAGCACCGGTTCGAGCGGAAATGCGAAATAGAGTTCGTTCAGCAAACGCAGGTGGTGATACAGGTTTGCATCGTGTGGCAGATCGTGCGGCTCTTCGGGCATACCTGTTTCGTCGAACGAAGGGAAGTGTCGATGCGGTTTGCCCAGCCGAGCGCGCCGTTCGGCTATGCGTTGGCGAATGGTCTGCATGATGGCGTCCACATCGATTTCGGGGTCTTGCACCACAAACAACGGTTCGTGTTCAGGCATGCGCATCCTCCTCGTATCCGCCGGTGCGAGCAATATCGTGTGCCAACCAGAGCAACGCCTGCCGCAGCGCCGCCAATTCGTTTTGCGTTTGCGCAAAGGCGTTTTGCACGGCCATGTTGATAGCATTTTGCTGGTCGATCAGTTGCTCGTGTTCAGCACGCCCTAGATGGGTGTAGAGCCACCAACGCAAGCGCTGACGCATACGTTTCCACCACGAGGACGACCATTGTGGTCGGGGCATGGGCAGGAGCATCGGCTCTGCCACAAGAGCAGGGAAACGTGCCATCTGTTCGCACTGCCACGTCTGCTCGATCAGGGTGCGCAACGCCCGCACAATCTCGACAATGAGTGGTGTGTCTGCCTGCCAGTATGCACGGAGCAAGACGGGCGCTTGTACCATCGCCGCCAGCAAGGCTTGTTGCAACGCATAGGGAGTCGCCTGGTTCTGCCAGAGCAACAGATCGGCGGCTTCGGCAGGAATGACCTCGGCCAAGAGGCGCTGTGGCGGAAGATGTTTCAGCAAGAAGCGCCAGCGTCCACGGTGATACGCGACTTCGCGCGTGGGCGTGTCGCGCAATACGCTGCTTTCCTGATGCACGCCAATGGCTTGCGGCTCGTACCAGATGGTGTAGCCAGCGGCACGAATACGAAAGCACCAATCCACATCTTCGTAGTAAGCGGGGTAGAAGCCTTCATCCAGCCCCCCCACTTTTTGGAAAACATCGCGCCGCATAGCCAGCAAGGCCCCTGTCACGAACTCGACGGCTTGCGGCGTATCGAATTGCCCCTCGTCCGCAGCACCTGCCCCATGGTGCATACCAAATCCCTGTGGCCAGAGCAGGTAGCCGCCAGCGTGTTGCAATCGGCCGTCCGGGTAGCGCAGTTTGCCACCCACAGCCCCTCGTTCGGGAAGCTGCAGCGCATCGACTAGGGCTTGCAAGGCATCGGCTGTCAGCACGACATCTTGGTTGACGAGCACGAGCACATCTCCCCGTGCGACCTGCAAGCCCGTGTTGCAGGCCGCGGCAAAGCCTCCATTGGCAGCGCGGCGAATGAGCCGCACCTGAGGGAATTCGCGTTCAACCAGCGTGGCGCCTTCGTCGTTGGACGCATCGTCCACGACAAGGATTTCGAGGTGATCGGCAATGGTTTGTGCCATGAGGGCAGCCACGCATTCGCGAATGAAGGCAGCGCCATTCCACAAGGGCACAATAACGGAAACAAGCGGCTTGTTCATCGCCATTTCTCCAACAAGCGTTTCCAGGCAGGTTTCGGCGTCGCGGGCGCTGCTGATGGAACAGGCGGCGCTGTGGGGGCACGACGTGGCTGGCGGCAAAATTCGACCAGTGGTTGCGCCACCCGCGACCAGCGCAACGTTTCACGCGCATGGGCAAACGCTTCGGCGCGGCGCTCGCGCTCGCCAGCGGGGTCACGTAGCAAGCGCCACAATGCTGCTGCCAGGGTGTTTTCATCCTGCGGCGGGACGGTTTCGCCAATCCCCCATGCCTGCACCTGCTCGGCCAGTGTGTCGCCCGCGCTAACGACCATCGGCAAGCCAGCCCACACGTAATCGAGCACGCGGGTGCGAAAAGCAAAATGGGTTTCGATGTGAGGACGATGCAATGAGATGCCGACATCAGCTTCCAACAGGTAGGCGGCGCGTTGCATGTAGGGCACCCACCGCTCAGCAAAGATGACGTGTCTGTCCAGCACACCAAGGTCGGCAGCCAATTGCTGCGCTGCCAATAGCGTCCGCGATGGGGGCACCACAGGGTTGGGGTGACGCACGCCGGGGAAGAGCAAGCGCACGGTCGGCAGGTCTTCACGCAAGAGCGCCACTGCTCGAATAGCGGTGAAGGGGTCAAGCCATTCCCACACACCACCGCCCCATACAATCAGCCGCGATTCGGCATCGATGGCGGGGTGAACGCCCCGCAGGAACGGGCGAGGCAAAGGCGGGGGTGGTTTGTCAGGGATGCCAAAGGGCACCAGGGCGATGAACGTGCGCAACGTCGGGTCGGCATCGTAGAGCGCAGGTGTCAGCCGCCCCAGGGTTGCCACCATGCCGAGCCAGAAATCGCGCTGGCGCTCGCTGGCACAGAGGATGAAGTCGGCACGCTGAAAGAGACGCGCCAGCAAAGCCAGGTCATCGTGCAGGCGTTGCTGGCGCTCTGGCAACGGGCGATGCCGCCACCATTCCAGATTTTCAAGCAAGAAAGGGTTGTAGGCATCAGCGACAAGCGCGGTCTGCTCGGGGAGCATATCGGCACACCGCCGAAAGCCGAAGGCATCGCATATCACCACATCCGCCGAGGAGAGGAAGGGGGACAACGCCGCATCGTTGCCCAGTGGCACACTCGCCAGACGCAGTGTCGCGGGCGGGGTGATAGGTGGTTCGGCCTGTGGAGCAACCAGCGTCACGGTTGTGTGTGCTGCAAGCAGACGTGCCAGTTCCCAGGCGCGGATGCCTGGCCCAGCCATGCGTGGTGCGACAATGTCGTTGGCGACAATCAAGACATGCGGGCTCTCAGGCATGGCGAGGCTCTTCCTCCTGAGCACGCACCACCCCGTGCCGCCATGCGCCCCCCAACGTCACGAGGCCATAGCGTTCAGGGTGTTGCCCACGCGCCACACGAAACTCGTAGAGGCGGTCGTGGTAGTCGAACATCTCGCTATCATCGCGGGTGTGCGCCGACGCCGAAAGGAGATACCCCCCTTCCAACAAGGGGAGCGCTGGAATGACGTATTCCACCACACCGCTTCCCTCAACGCGACCAAGGTCCAATCCGCCAAAAAAGGTGTTGGGGCCGCAAATATGCGCACCGTTTTGGTGATGAATGGCCACCCCAAAAACGGGGGCTTCGATCGGTTCGTGCGCCGTGTAGGTGAGCCGAATGGTCATCGGTTCGCCTGTGAAGAACACATGGCGCACCTGTCCATGCTCATCCAGCAGATCCACGGCATCGATGGTCATACGCCCTGTGCCCCAGCGCTGATGTGCCTGCGCCGCCGATGGGCCTTCGACCGCACGCAGGGTTTCATCTTGCGCCGCCACCGCTGCTAGATAGGCACGCACCACCTCGCTGGGGGGACCGTCCGCCTGGATCGTGCCTTTGTCGAACCAGAGCACACGGTCGCACATTGTCTCGACGGCGTTCAGGTCATGTGTCACCAGCACAATCGTGGTGCCATTGCGACGCAAGCGGGCAATATGGTCCAGGCATTTGTGTTGAAACGCAGCATCCCCCACTGCCAGGACCTCATCCACAACCAGGATATCGGGATCGAGGAAGACAGCCACAGCAAACGCAAGCCGCACGAACATCCCGCTGGAATAATGCTTGACGGGCATGTCAATGAACGCATCCAATTCGGCAAACGCCACAATCGCATCCAGGCGATTGCGTATCTCAGCATGCGAAAGTCCAAAGAGCGCCCCATTCAAAAAGACATTTTCGCGCCCTGTCATCTCTGGGTGAAACCCCGTGCCCAATTCCAGCAACGCGGCGACACGCCCGACCACTTCCACCGTGCCATGGGTGGGCTCCAAAATACCCGTCATCAGCTTGAGCGTCGTACTCTTGCCGCTGCCATTCGGCCCAATCAAGCCCACCATCGCCCCCTGTTCAATGGCAAACGACACATCGCGCAACGCCCAAAACGCATCGCGAGGGTGACGACGCCTGCGTGCCAGCATCATGAACCGCTCCTGCCAGGTGCGCGAGGCAGAACGATCGAGCCAGAAGCGCTTGGAAACCTTGTCGAACGTGACAACGGTGGGCATAGGGCGTTCGTTTTCTCCATACAGTCTTGGCACGTTTCGATTATACCGACACTCTCCCACATCGAAAGTCTTTGCCCGTCAGTGTCAAGAAGCCACGCCATCTCGAACCAATAAACGCTATTTGTCAAAAACAATTCTCAATTTAGAATACTTCTCAAAAATGGAAAGAGGATGCTTATGACACCAGATTCAGACGACACGCTGCTCATCACGCGCTTACAAGCCGCCAACCTGCGCATCACACCGCAACGCCTGCTCGTCTGGCGTGCGGTCCAGGCGATGCAAGGTCATCCCACCGCGCAGGAGGTTCATGCGTATCTGCACGCCGAGCACCCAACACTGGGGCTGGCGACCGTTTACAACACGCTCGACCTGTTCACGACGCTGGGGTTGTTGCGGGCGTTCGACACGGGGGGCGTCGTGCGCTACGACACCCACACGGATGCCCACATCAACCTGATTTGCGATGTGTGTGGACGGATCGAAGACGTACACCTGCCCGAGCTCGAAACATGGCGGCAGACCATCGAAGCCGTTTCGGGGTATGAAATCAACCACCACATTTTCGACGTGCATGGGCGCTGCCCGGCATGTCAAAACGCCAACCAGGAGGAACCCAATGACCACCACGATGCTTGAAGAACGTCAAGACCAAACACCCAAACCCGAAACACCCTCTCCACACCCACCAGCACAGGCTGAAGAAGAGCCCCAAGAGGGGGTCAATCAGTTGGAAGTGGTGCTGACCGCCATCTGCACCGTGTCGCTGGCGACAGCATGGCTGGGCGGTCGAATGGGGCTCGTGAGCGGCACGCCGCAGCTCGTGCTCTACATCATCGCCTACATCAGCGGGGGCTTTTTTGGCACCATCGAAGGCTTGAAAGCGCTGCGCCGTTTGGAACTCAACGTGGACTTCCTGATGGTGTTGGCGGCAGTGGGTGCCGCCTCGATTGGTGAATGGGCCGAAGGGGCAACGTTGCTCTTTCTCTTCTCGCTGAGCAACACGCTGCAAAGCTATGCCCTCGAGCGCAGCCGCAAGGCAATTCGGGCGCTCATGGACTTGCGTCCCGCCGAAGCATTGGTGCGCCACCCCGATGGGCGCGAGGAGATGGTGCCCATCGAACAGTTGCGCATTGGCGACATCGTCATCGTCAAACCAGGTGAGCGCATTCCGATCGACGGTGTGGTCGTCGAAGGGAGTTCAGCGGTCGATCAGTCACCCATCACAGGCGAAAGCATCCCCGTCACCAAAGAAGTGGGGGACGAGGTGTTTGCCGGCACGCTCAACGGGGGTGGTGTGCTGGAAATCCGCGTGACGCGCCTGGCGGAAGATACGACGCTGGCCAAAATCATCCAGATGGTCGAACAGGCGCAGGCCCGCAAAGCGCCCACGCAACGCTTTCTAGAAGAGTTCGAGCCGCGTTATGCCACAGGGGTGGTGCTGACAGCCATTGCCCTGATTGTGGTGCCCACCTTCATCCTGGGGCATCCGTTCGATACGACGTTCTACCGCGCGATGACGTTCCTGGTGGTGGCCTCGCCTTGTGCGCTGGTGATTAGCACACCTGCGTCTATCCTCTCTGCCATCGCGAATGCTGCTCGTAACGGGATTTTATTCAAAGGTGGTGCGTACCTGGAACAGGCCGCCACGATCGACGCCATTGCGTTCGACAAAACGGGCACGCTGACCTATGGCCGCCCCAAAGTGACAGCGATCGTTCCCGCTACTGAAGTGCTGGGCGAAGCCTGGTTCGACAGCGCGTTGCTGGCACAACTGCAACCCAAGGGGGTGGATGCTCCCCTGGCACTTTCGCGCGAAGAGGTGTTGCGGCTCGCTGCCAGCGCGGAGCGTTATTCCGAGCATCCTCTGGGTGAGGCGATTGTCGCCGCCGCGCAAGAGGCAGGCCTACCACTCGCCGACCCCGAAGATGCACAAGCCGTGGTCGGGAAGGGGCTTGTGGCACGCATCGAGGGGCAGGAAGTCCGCATTGGCAACCGCAAGATGGCTGACGAAGCGGGTGAACTGTGGCCCATGCCCTTGCAACTGGAAGCCCATCGTCTGGAACAAGAGGGCAACACCGTTGTCTATGTGAGCGTGGATGGACACCCTGTGGGGTTGATTGCCCTCGCGGATACAATCCGCGAAGATGCCCGCGCCACTATCGAGATGTTGCGTGCAATAGGCGTCAAGCGGATTGTGATGCTTACGGGCGATTCGCGGCGAGTGGCCAAAGCCGTCGCCCGCGAAGTGGGTATTGTGGAAGTGTACGCCGAACTGCTGCCGCAAGACAAAGTGGCGCTGGTCGAGCGCCTGGCGCAGGAAAGCCACGTCGCCATGGTGGGAGACGGCGTCAACGATGCCCCTGCCATGGCAGTCAGCCACCTGGGGATTGCCATGGGCGCGGCTGGCACCGACGTGGCACTGGAAACCGCCGACGTGGTGCTGATGAGCGATGACCTGACCAAAATCCCCTATTTGGTCGGCCTGGCAAGGCGTGCCCGCCGTATCGTCTGGCAGAATATCGCGTTCAGCCTGGCCGTGATTGTCGTGCTGGTGGCGTCCGTTTTCATTGTGAACCTGCCACTCCCGCTCGGCGTGGTGGGGCACGAAGGGAGCACGTTGATTGTGGTTGCCAACGGGTTGCGATTGTTGCGCACACCACGCGAAAAAATTCTCGAAGCCGCAACCACCACCGCATAACCCCAAGGCGGGGAGCTTCATGGGGCGGCGTGATGCCGCCCCGTTTTGCATGGAAGCAGTTTGTCGGCAGAACAGGCGCGGCTATAGTACCGCCCGCACGCTATCGAACCAAACGGGAGAGGAACGAGATGGCAATGCGTCGGGTTGTGGTCTGGCTGGTCGTCTTTTTGTTCATGCAAACGAGCGCTCTGTACGCAGATGATGCCCCGCGCCTTTTCGCGCAGCAAGTTGTGTTTTCCGTTCGCGATGCAGAAACAGGCGTCCCCCTTCACGCGGCTGTGTGGCATGGCCCTGCGCTGGTGATGAGCGACGCTGGCGAAGTGCGTTTGCCGCTTTTCAGCCAACGCGCGCTTGTGCTGGCGGCCGGATACGTGCCCCGCGCGGTCTCGGTCGATGAGCTGTCGTCGGGGGACGTGCGCTTACGCCCCGCCGCACGCAGCATGCAAATCGTGGATCGCATAAGCGGGCAACCACTTTCGCGGGCTGTGGTCACAGATGGACGGTTCGTCGCCTACAGCGACCGAAACGGGAACGTGCGCCTGCCAAAAGAGGCACACCCCCCCTTCATCGTCAAGCATGGGGGACACAAGCGCATCGTGCTGGATGATTGGCCTGACGGCACAGTGGCGCTGGAACCATTTTTTGCACGCGGGATTTACGTTTCGTACAACTTTCTGGGTGGCTCACGCGAACGACTGATCGACCTACTCGACCGCGCCAAGGCGCTTGGCATCAACACCATCGTGCTGGATGCCAAGGGCGACCGCGCATGGCTGGCCTGGAAGAGCCAACACCCCGACGCAGCCGCTTCGATGGTCGAAGGGTATCCGACAGTGCCCTTGGAAGAAGCCCTGCAACTGATGAAAGCACGCGGCTTCTACACCGTGGCGCGTGTCGTAGTCTTCAAGGATGATTTACGCGCCCACGCCTTCCCCCAGCTAGCGGTGCGCCGCGCCGATGGAAGTGTCTGGATCGACCGCGAGGGACTGGGCTGGGTTGACCCCGCACGCCCCGAAAACTGGACCTACACGGCTACACTGGCACGCGAATTGGCGGACATGGGGTTCGACGAAATCAACCTGGATTACATTCGCTTTCCAACCGATGGCAATCTGGGCGAGATTGCGTGGGGGCGCGAGATCGACCAGCAACACCGTGTTCATGCCATTCGCACTTTCCTGGCGATTGTCAAACGCGCTGTCGATCCGACGCCCGCCCTGCTCAGCGGCGATGTGTTTGGGCTGGTGCCCGCCGTCCCCCCCACACACGACATGAACATTGGCCAGATTGTAGAAGAAATGACGCGCTGGCTGGATATTTTCTGCCCAATGACCTACCCTTCCACCTATGCTCCCGGCAACATGGGGGTAGAAAATCCCACAGGCCAGCCCTACGATGTGCTGTATCGTGCCACCAGCCAGGCGGTGGCACGCAGTTTCGTGCCCGTTCGCCCCTGGCTGCAAGCGTATCCGTGGGGGCAATACGCCTACGATGGCCCCATGCTCCAAGCGCAGATCGACGGTGCGGTGGATGCAGGCGCGATTGGATGGGTGTTCTGGCGTGCCTCTGGGCAGTACGACAACCTGTTCGGGTGGCTAGAACGCCAACAACCGTAGCACCAGCCTCAAAAAGCATCTGGTGAGGGTGGGGCTTGTGTGAGGCTCATGTGGCCTCTTGCACCGTCTCGATATCACGTTGCAAGAGCAGCACACTTCCCAAAATGCAGGCCCCACCAAGAATTTGCAACGCATCGATGCGTTGCCCAAGCCAGCTCCACGCTAGCACTGTCCCCACCACAGGCTCGATCGTCGCCAGAATGCTTGCCTGCCCAGGCAAAAGCCATTTGAGCCCCACCGTGTAGAGCACATAACTGGCGGCCGTTGGCACAAGCCCCATGATGAGGATGAGCGCTCCGTGTGTACGAAATGCCGCCAGCATGTCGGCAACGTCGCGGGCCACAATTGGTGCGAGGAAGAATGCGCCAAAGAGGAACGCATACATCATGGCGGTGGTGGCTTCGTAGCGGCGTAAGGCCACACGCCCGAACAATCCCAACGTGGCATATGTGATCGCGCTCCCCAAACCGATCAGCAAGCCCAATGGCGTAACATGACGCGCCGTCGTAGACCAGACGCCCGCCACCAGAGCAGATCCCACCAGCACCAGCGCCAGCGCGGCACCTTTGGCGCGGCTCATCGGTTCACCGAACAACCGCCACGAGGCCACGGCCACGAACGCAGGCGCTGTATAGAGCAAGACCACGGCCACCGGCACTGGGTTGATGTAAACAGACATGGCATACAACACGAAGAAGGCCGCAACACTCAGAAACCCATATGCAGCGAAGAAAGGAATATCACGACGGGCGACGACCAACCAGACTGGGCGCCAGAGCCATGCCATGGCCAAGAGTGTGAGGCCCCCCATGAGTGCCCGCAAAAAACTAATGTCAAGCGCCGTGAGGGCTGTATCGCGTTGCAAAATGTGCATGATGGGGCCCAAGGTGCCCCAAAACAAGGCGGCACTGAGGACGCACAGGGCGCCCAGCCATGTTCGTCGGAGTGTCGGCTGCATGGGCTTGTCCTCGTTTCACTGGATTGATGCACAGGTAGGGCGAATGGTATGAAAGCGGTTCGACAATGCAAAACGGCGGTCATCGGACCGCCGTTCGTCTTCTGCATGAAAAGCGTGTTTGTTCAGGGGTAGGTTGCCAAAACGTTCAGCACTCCTGTTTCATCGAACGAGACCACCGAATAGGGCTGCGGTGATTGCCCCGGCGTTTCCATCCCAACCGATCCGATAGGCATGCCCGGTGTGGCAATACCCACAATGCCGTCGGGGCGTTCCGCCAACAGCGCATCGACCTGTTCTGGCGGAACATGCCCTTCCACCACATACCCACCGATGACGGCGGTATGGCAAGCCTGCACCTCATATGGCACCTTGTAATGTGCTTTCACACCTTGCAAATCGTTCACATTCTTGACCTCGACATCATATCCATGTGCCTGCATCGCTTCTACCCATGCTTCACAACATCCACATGTAGGCGATTTGTACACAACCATCACAGGTGCGTCCACCTGCTTGTTCCTCTTCTCGACATTGTCGGTATTGGTGGAAGAATTGGCACTGCACGCTGCTAGAACGATTATCAAAAGAATGAGCAGTGGAACGTACCGTTTCACCGTCAACTCCTTTTCGTTGCCACGATATGCTTGAAAATGCCCAACCGATCCAAATCATGAACGGAACGAATGTCCCAACCGGCTTTACGCACATTCTCGACTGTACGGCGATTGATATTCGCCCCCACCAGACGCACCACCAACGGGTTCAGCCCATCCATGAGCGTTCCCAAAAGTGGGGTTTCGGCACGGACATGCTCGAGCAAATGCAATCGCCCGCCTGGTTTCGCCACCCGCAATGCTTCACGCAACCCCAGAACTGGGTCTGGCACCGAGCAAAACACGAATGTCGCGACGACATCATCGAACATATTCGCATCGAACGGCAAATGTTGCGCATCAGCCAGGCGTAGGTCGACAGGCACCTGCAACGCTGCCGCTCGCCGGCGCGCACGTTCGAGCATAGCAGGAGAAAGGTCGATGGCATGAACACGTACCTGAGGCGGGTAATAGGGCATATTTTTCCCCGTGCCGACGCCGATTTCAAGCACATCGGGCCCTTCTACCTGCTGCCATAGCTCATCCCGCCAACGATGATATCGCCGCTCGGCAACACCTTCCATCAGGTCATAGATCCGTGCAAGGCGATCATACCTCGCACGGGTGAGAGCGGTCGCGCGGTCTCGTTCCAACGATTGCGCTTCATTGTTCAAGCGAGAAGCCGGCTGCTGTCCAGGCATTCATTCCTCCATCCACTTCGAGCACGTTCTTGTATCCCAATTTGACCAGGGTTTGGGCAGCTTGTGTGCTCATTGCGCCACTCCGACAGTACAAGACAATGACGCTTTCCTTGTCAGGCAACATATCGGTTTGTGCTCCGATCGTATTGTACGGTATAGTTAGGTCTGTACCAGGAATGTTTCCAGCATACGGAATGTGAACATTCACAACCGTGACATCTGGATATTCTTGGAGCAACGTTGCCAAATCTTGCACCGTGATATCAGCAAATCCTTGCCGATTCTTGGGAAATGCCAAATCGCCAACCACAACTTGCTGCTCAGCCGATGAAGCATCTGGCTGAACGGATTGGCATGCTGATAGGGCGACGAAAACAAAAACAACCCAAATCAATGTCCAAATGCGACGCATCGTTTCCTCCTATTCTTCGATGTTTTTCGCCAGAGCATACCCAACGTACCGATGAGAATTGAAGGTTCGGTAAACGGTTTATGAAGATTTGGTAAAGTCTGT
Source organism: Ardenticatena sp. (assembly GCA_015487975.1). Classification (GTDB taxonomy): domain Bacteria; phylum Chloroflexota; class Anaerolineae; order Ardenticatenales; family Ardenticatenaceae; genus Ardenticatena. Next base: position 9,594 of record WFOS01000046.1, on the reverse strand, counting down.
ATGATACCAATACATTGGAGGCATCTCACCATGCTGACGAATGCCAAGATCTTAGTGGTCGATGACGAAAAACCAATCGTACAAACCATTCAAGCCTATCTGGAACGAGAAGGATTTACTGTTCACACCGCCTTCGATGGTCCCACAGCCTTGCAAGCGGTACGAGCCTACCGCCCTGATCTCATCATCCTCGACATCATGCTGCCAGGGCTGGATGGATTGGAAGTGTTGCGGCAAATTCGTACATTTTCGGATGTGTATGTGATCATGTTGACAGCCCGCACCGAAGAACCCGACCGTATCGTTGGGCTGACGATGGGCGCCGATGATTACGTCACCAAACCTTTCAGCCCGCGCGAACTGGTGGCACGCGTCAAAGCCGTCCTGCGACGGCAACGGGGGGCCAATACGAGTGATATTCCGCTCCGATTTCGCCGCCTGCAGATAGACCATGCCGCTCGCAAGGTCTGGAAGGATGGGAAAGAAGTCAATCTCACCCCCCTTGAATTCGATGTGCTGCATACACTTGCACGTCATCATGGGCGCGCCCTTTCACGCGACCAGTTGATCGAATCCGTCTGGGGCTATGATTACTTTGGCGACGACCGTGTTGTCGATGTGCATATCGGACATCTGCGCAAGAAAATCGAAGATGACCCCGCGCATCCAACCCTGATTGTCACCGTCCGAGGCGTCGGGTATCGCTTCGAGGATGAACCCGTATGAATTCCTTACGCCAGCATATGAATTCCTTACGCCAGAGGTTGTTTTGGAAATTGTTGGTTTCATACCTGCTCATCGTTTTTGCCGGCAGCGCCATGCTCCTCACCGTAGCGGAATGGCACATGCCCGTGGCTATTCAACGGCATGCGCTGCAAATGCAGGCACGTTTAGGTATCGAGGACCCCAATATCGTTGCTACCGTCCAACGCGACTTTCGCGATGCAATCGAGGAAGTACTTAGGGTAGCATCAATCGTGGCGTCGTTCGTCGCCATTGGCATTAGCTTCTTTGTGTCGCGTCGTATTGTCAATCCCATCGAAGCGATCGAGCGTGCCACACGTGAAATTGCGGCGGGGAATTACGAGCAGCGCGTTCCTATTTACAGCGAAGATGAATTGGGGGGATTGGCGCAATCATTCAATCGCATGGCTGAAACCCTGGAGTCCACAGAACAACGCCGCATGATGCTCATCGGTGATGTCTCACACGAACTCCGCACGCCCCTGACCAATATCCGTAGCATTCTAGAAGGCCTGAGCGATGGTGTTTTCTCACTGACGCCCGAAATGCTTGCGCTGATGACGCGCGAAGTCCAGCGTATGGAGCGCCTGATTCATGATTTGCACGAGTTATCACGCGCGGAAGCCGGCCAAATTCACCTCGAATTCCAACCAGTACACATCGAAACCATTCTTCGCGAAACATGCGAGCGACTCGAACCACAATTCCAGGCGAAAGAAGTCGAACTGCTCTATGAACCACTGCCCTCTTTGCCACCAATGTGTGCCGATCCGCAACGCCTGATGCAGGTGTTCACGAACATCATCGGCAATGCGTTGCAGTACACACCAGCCGGGGGGCGGGTATGGGTACGTCTTCATCGAACGGGAACACATGTGCAGATCGAAGTACAGGATACTGGCATTGGCATTCCAGCAGAGCATTTGCCCCATATCTTCGAACGTTTCTATCGCGTCGATAAATCTCGTTCCCGCATGAGTGGAGGCAGTGGCATCGGCTTGACCATCAGCCAACACCTTGTCGAATTACATGGCGGCCATATTACGGCACACAGTCAGGGCGTTGGGCATGGAAGCACTTTCAGGATAGAACTACCGCTACGCCAGCCACCTTGCCCATCTTCACAAAATCTTCAAATGAACTTCACCAAATGACAACATGCTTCCTGTATGCTCTCGATGCAAGTGACAAACAGGAGACAAACGAAGGAGGAAACACCATGATGGGAGGCATGATGGGAGGTATCGGCAACATGATGGGCGGAATGGGTGGTTGGTTTGGCTTTGGAGGGCTCTGGATGATCCTATTCTGGGTGATCCTGATTCTGCTCGTCGTCTGGATCATCACGCGCCTGTTCCCACAAATCCAGATCGGGAATGAAACATTGCGCCAGACGGGCCCTGGTTATGCCAACGCACCTCATGCACAAGCGGAAACGCCGCTCGACATCTTGAAGAAGCGCTACGCTCGTGGCGAAATTACCCGCGAAGAGTTCGAGCGTATGCGCCAGGACCTCGAAGCGTAATCGCTACCTGCTCCTTCCACGGCGAACCGCAGGGGAAAGTTCCCTGCGGTTTCGTCTGTTCTCCATGAGCGACTACCATAACAACTTTGTGAGTTTGCAAGAACGGGGTATCCTTCCCTTGTCAAAGAGAGAACGGAGTCGATATCCAATGCGCCAAAAACCATTCGTCCTGGCTTTCAAACTCATTGTGGCATGGCTGAGTCTGCTTGTGCTTCCCCTTGTTGCGTTTGCTCAGGAAGGCAACGGTGTCCTTGACGTGCAGGTCGCCATGGGAACAGCCGACGTTGCCCTGCCAACCGATCTCGAAGTGGAGCTGCTCTTTTTGCCAAACGGGCAAGGACCGCCAGTCATCACATCAGCGCCGCTCACACCTGAGGGTATCGCGCGCTTCGAAGGGCTCGACACTGCCCCGCAACATGTGTACCTGGTACGTGTGACCTACGATGGGGCACCCTACTTCAGCGAATTACTGCAATTCGCCGACGGCCAAACATCACTTTCGACAACGCTCACGATCTACGCCACATCACGTGATTGGTCGAAAGTAGGGTTGCAACGTGTCAATATGATTCTCGACGTCAGCGATGGCAATTGGATTGTGGGGATGCTCTATGCCCTGAACAACCCCACCGATCGCTTGCTGGTCGCCGACCAGACCGAAGGTGGCTTCTTCGTGCCACTGCCACCCGACGCACAGGGACTCACCTTCCAGGAACAGACCTTGCAAGAAGCCGCCGAGGTCACGCCCGATGGGGTGCGCGTGCGAATGTCGCTGCTACCTGGCGAATCGCCTTTGGTCCTTTCGTACGTCCTGCCCTACGCATCACCTGAGCAACGCCTGGCGTTTCCCCTGCCCGCCGATGTCCCCGACATGCGTGTCCTGGTCGTCGATTTGGGGCAAACGACAACCATCGAAGGGTTCACGCAAGAAGAAGACCTACAAACTTCGGATGGCACCTCATACCAAAATTTCGTCGCGACCAATGTACCCGCAACCCAGGGCGTGCAACTCTTTCTGCAAGGTCTGCCTGACGCGACAACCCTTCCACAAAGCCCCGAACTGACACCGCGCGAACCAGTGACTACCACGCGCCCGCTGAGCGAACGACTCCCTGCCTGGACAGGCCTGGTTGTGCTTGCCCTGGCACTTGCCAGTGCTGCTGTGTACGCCTGGCGACACACTACCACATCACAGAGCGAGACATACGCGACATTGTTGGCACAGCGCGACGCACTGGTCGAACAACTGGCCACCCTGCAAGATCGCTATGAAGCTCGCGAAATTGGCGAACACGCCTTCCGCCATCAATCAGCTGCCCTTCGTGAAGAGCTGAAACAGGTGCTCCGCCGCTTGCAAGATCTCAAACCCTCAACCGGACATTCACCTGATTGAAGCGCCTGTTGACTCGTCCCCCACAACCTGTCCGCGATTGTCGGGCAGGTTGTGGGCACTTTCTATGCCCCATTTGAAAGAAACACCACCTCCCGTATAATCGCCAACGCTCTCCAGCCAGATGAAGCAAAAAAGGGACGTACGCGCATGGCTTCTATGTCACGCTCAGCAGGCGAAGCCGTCGAAACAAAAGAACCATCATCCGAACCATCGCTCCACATCACATCGATGTCCCCATCTCTCACCAATCAGGTGCTCATGCTGGCACCTACCATGTTCTTCGCCGATTACGGGTGTCATGTGCGTATCTACGAAGAAGCCATTGCCTTGCGAGCATTGGGGCATACTATTCGCATTCTTGCCTATCCCAATGGGCGAGACATTGGCGGACTGACGGTACGTCGCTCGCCTGGCGTTCCCTTCAACTACCGCGTTGTGGTCGGCTCATCCAAGCACAAAATCTATCTCGATGCCCTGTTGGGGCTTACATCGTTGCACGAAGTGTTTGCCCATCCACCCGACATCATTCATGCCCACCTGCACGAAGGGGCGCTCATTGGCACGGTATTGGCGCACCTGCGCCGACGGCCACTGGTCTTCGATTTTCAGGGAAGCATGACCGCCGAAATGATCGACCACGGCTTCCTGAAACCACACAGTCCTTTCTATCGTCTGTTGCGTCGGCTTGAAACATGGATCGACCACCGACCAGATGCCATCCTGACCAGTTCGCACAACGCGGCTCACCTGCTCATCCATTCTTTCGGGGTCCCAGCCAACCGTATCTATCCTGTTCCCGATTGTGTCAACACCGATATCTTCCGCCCACGCACACCAGACGATACCGGCGACATTGCAACCATCAAACAACGTCTGGGCATTCCCACAGACCGCATCGTGATCGTCTATCTGGGGCTGTTAGCAGAATATCAGGGCACAGGCATTCTGCTAGAAGCCGCCCAACGCATCTTGCGCGAGCGGCGCGACGTGCATTTTCTCATCATGGGCTATCCCAACGAACCACTTTACCGCCAGCGTGCCCATGAGTTCGGCATCCTTCCCCACGTCACCTTTACAGGCCGCATGCCCTATGAAGACGCCCCCCGCTATTTGCGCGTGGGAGACATCGCCGTCGCCCCCAAAATGAGTGCTACCGAAGGCAGCGGAAAACTGCTCAATTACATGGCTACCGCTCTTCCCACGGTTGCTTTCGACACACCCGTCAGCCGTGAGTACCTGGGAGAATGGGGCGTGTATGCTGAACCCTTCTCCGCCAAAGCGTTTGCCCAAGCGCTGCTCGATCTTCTGGAAACCCCGCATGAATGGACAATCCTAGGCAAAGCCCTGCGACGCCGTGTCCAGGAACGCTTTTCATGGGACGAAGCCGCCCGATTCATCACGGCGGTGTACGAGCGCGTCCTACACTGACGAGAAGCATTTGGCATAGCCTTTCATCTGCGTATAATCCAGCCCGACTCGGAGGGTTTGGTCGAAGGAGGATGATTCCGTGCTGACGGCAACTTATATCGCGTTGTTCTTGGTTTCAATTGGACTCATCGCCGTGGTCTTGATGCAAGCCAAAGGCTCAGGCTTGGGCGGTATTTTTGGGAGCGACCCTGGTGTCTACAAAACACGCCGCGGTGTCGAAAAAACGATTTTCAATCTCACCATCGTCTTGGCGGTGCTGTTCCTGGCGCTCGACTTGATTGCCGTTCTGCTTTCCAGCTAGTGGCGCATGGTTCGATTATCCGGCGCGCGCCTTCGGGCGCGTGCTTTTTATGTCGAAAAGGGATGTGCCAACCCGATGATTCAACATCTGCGCTGGCAAATCGTCATTGCCGTGATTGGTGTGGTGGCGCTGTTCACCACACTCCTCGTTGCCGCTGAACGTGTGCAAATCACCTTCGTCCCACAACCCGGTGGTGCCTACACCGAGGGGCTTGTTGGCGCTCCTGGCAACCTGAACCCCCTCTTTTTCCAGACCCAAACCGACCGCGATATTGGCGCCTTGGTCTTCCGCGGGCTCACTCAGGTTGCCGAGAACGGCCAAATCTTGCCCGATATGGCGCGTTCGTGGGAGATCAGCGACGATGAGCGTACCTACACCTTTTCCCTGCGCGATGATATCTTCTGGCACGATGGCGCTCCCTTCACAGCGGATGATGTCGCATTCACCATTGCCCTCATTCAGCATCCCGACTACATCGCTGCCGGTGGGCGCACGGGTTTGCTGGAACAATGGGGCGATATCGAAGTCGAAGTGGTCGATCCGCTCACGGTGCGCTTTACCCTGCCGACACCCTTTGCGCCCTTCCTGAGCTTTACCACCCTGCCAATCGTTCCCCGCCACCTGCTCGAAAATGTCAACATCTTTGCCATGCCCCAAACATCGTTCAGCCGTGCCCCTGTGGGCACCGGCCCGTGGCAGGTGGCTGACGTTCAACCCGACCGTATCATTTTGACGCCACACACCGATTTTTACGGCTACTTTGAGAGCGGACGACTCCCCTACCTGGAATCAGTTGTGCTGCGCTTTTACCCCTCGCCCGATGCCCTCTTTCCCGCATACGAAGCCGAAGAGATCCTGGGCATCGCCGAAGTAACACTGGACGACCTGGACGAAGCGCTGGCCAGCGAAACGCTCAACCTCTACAGCACCCTGCTCGCCGAATACACCATGGTCGTCTTCAACCTTGACCGCCCCTACTTCAGCGATACACGTGTACGCCAGGCACTGCTCTATGGGCTCGACCGTCAGGCCATCATCGACGACGTGTTGCAAGGTCAAGGCATCGTCCCGCATAGTCCATACATGCCCACACACTGGGCCTACGATCCCACCATCCCCATCTACGAATATGACCCCGTCAAAGCCCGCGAACTGCTCAATCAGGCGGGGTGGCGCGATACCGACCGTGATGGCGTACGCGACAAAGAGGGCGTCGCCTTGCAGTTTGGATTGCTGACCAACCAGGAAAACCCCTTGCAAATCGCTCTGGTCGAAGCGATCAGCCGCCAGTGGGAAGAGATCGGCATACGTGCCATTCCCATGAAAGTTGGCTTCTCCGGGCTGGCGGAAGATTTCCTGCGCCCGCGCTCCTTCGATGCTGTGCTGCTGCGCTTTGCCAACCTGCCTCCCGACCCCGATCTCTACTCGCTCTGGCATTCCAGCCAGATAGGTGAAAAAGGCCAAAACTGGGCAGGATGGCGTCACCCCAGGGCTGATGAATTGTTGGAAGAAGCACGCTACACGCTCGACCAAAACACACGGCGCGTGCTGTACAGCGAATTTCAGCAGGTGTTTGCCGCTGACGTTCCATCCATTTTGCTCTACATTCCCGTCTACACGTATGGTGTGGACCAGCGTGTGCGCGACGTGCAAATTGCCCCCTTGTGGCAAACCGGCGACCGCTTCAAGACACTCGATCGATGGTATCTCTACGTCCAACGTCGGCTGGTAACCCCAACCCCAGAAACCAACGAAAGTACGCCGTAAACCATGGCACGCCGAGTCAGACGCCAACGTGGTGCCCCCCCACTGCATGAGCGCCCGATGGTGGTCCTCACCACCGTGGCACTGGCCGGGCTGGCAGCCGGTTTGTTGTTGCTCACGCTTGTTCGCACACGTCCCCCCACCACGCTCAACATCGTCTTGTTCATGACCCTGCTCCTGGTCAACGGGGCATCTGCGGGCTCACTCGTCAGCTGGGCGCTCCACCGCCGCCTTCATCTGGAGATGCGGTCGCTGCGCTTGGTGCGACATGGTTTGTGGGTGGGCATCTTGCTGGTGCTCTATGCCCTCTTGCAACTGTTGCGGAGTCTGAATGGGGTTGTTGCGTTGGCACTGGTGGCGCTCTTCGCCGCCGCCGAAGCCTTCTTCTGGCTACGTGAACGCGAGAACCAGCGGTAAACCATCATGCTTCCGCTTCTCTGGCCTGACCCACTGCCGGTACGTCTGCTTGCAGGGGCATGCCTTGCCACCCTCATCGCGCTGGCTGCATGGCATCGCCACGCCCTGACACTCGATGGCGCACTGGCTGCCATTGTCCTTGGCACAGTGGTCTTTGCCTTGGGTGGTTGGGGATGGGCTGTGCTGATGGTCTTCTTTTTCATCAGCAGCGCCGCGCTTTCATTCTGGCGCCAGCACAAACGCCCCAATGTGGGCCGCAACATTGCCAAAGGCGCTCGCCGCGATGCCACGCAAGTGTTCGCCAATGGCGGCTGGCTTTTGCTGTGGGCGCTTGCCAACATGCGCTGGTCACACCCGCTCTGGAGCATGGCAGCATTCGGCACACTGGCGACGGCCATCGCCGACACCTGGGCGACCGAATTCGGACTGCTTAGCCCCACACCGCCCCGTTTCATTCTCGACGGACGTGAAGTCCCGCCAGGGACCAACGGGGGTATCACCCCACTAGGACTGCTGGCATCCGCAACGGCTGGTCTGTCACTTGGGTTCATCGCAGCGCTGCTTACCCTGGTGGGCGGTTGGCAGGTGCCTTTCGCACCAGGCTGGTTGACACTACTAGGGGGTGTTGTCGGCAGCTTTGGGGCACTCCTCGATAGCCTCTTGGGGGCAACGGTGCAAGGTCTCTTTTTCTGTCCAACATGCCAAGAAGAAACAGAACAGCACCGCCATCACTGCGGAACCTTCACACATCACCTGCGAGGATGGGCATGGTGCAACAACGATGCCGTCAACGCACTGGCTTCACTCACTGGGGGGCTGTTCGCGATCCTCATCACGCGCCCCTTCTTCTGACGAATGAGGCCCGCTCGCAAACATAGCAGGCGTAAACGTGTGGCGTGCCAGTTCACGTGCCACCTGCTGCCGCCGCATCGCCAGTCTTTCCTGCACCTCGGGGCTATCGGCGCGAAAGAGCGTCATCAACAACGCATCCATGCCATCGCGGTAGTAGCGCTTGCGCTGCCCCACCACCTCGAAGCCGTACTTGCGGTAGAGCGCCTGCGCCGCTTCGTTGTCCAGACGGACTTCCAGCGTAACCAATGTGGCGCCGCGGGCTGTACCATCGGCAATCGCATGCAGCAACAGCCATTCCCCCAAATGCCGACGCCGCCACCGCGGATGCACAGCAATGGTCGAAATGTGTTGTTCGTCCGCAATCAGCCAATACCCTGTGTAGCCAATCACCGGTGGCGGCTGGCGCACAACGCCCCCCCACGCACGCGGGGGCACCGGACGCAAAACCCAATACGTCGCCAGCGTGTTGCGTAGCTCCTGCTCGTACCCCTGCGCCGACCATGGCGTAGGAAACGACAAGTGCTCGATGGTCAGCACCTGGGGAATATCGTCCGCACGCATTGGCGCGATGATATAGGGCACAGCCTCACTGCTCATGCGGCACCTTCGGGCACATGCAGGTAAAACGGGGCAAGGGTATCCACATCGTCATGCTCGCCACGCCGCAACCGCTCAGCAGCCATGAACGCCAGTACACTCGGGCGACGCACATTGAACGGTGGCGGCACAAACCGCACCAAATGCCCACCCCGCTCTTTCAACCTCGTTTGCTCGCTTGCGCCTAACTCGCCAACAAACCGCATAGGCTGTTGCAGGCCTTCAACTAGCGCGGGCAACCGCCCCAATTGCGGGTCGCCTTCTGCTCGCCAGCGGTCGGGAGATTCGCGGCGATAGGTCGCGAACGCATACCGCCCACGCCCGGCACGCAAGACGGCACGCACCGGTGTTTCGCCGTAAAAATGGGGAAACGCCATCACATCCAGCGTTGGAATCGCCACAATCGGAATGTTCAAGGCCGCCGCAAACCCCTTCGCCAGGCTCAGCCCAATGCGCAAGCCCGTGAACGAACCGGGCCCTTTCGTCACAGCTAGACCATCCAGCGTCGACGGTTCGACGCCAGCCACCTGCAACGCCCGCTCGATCATCGGCGCCGTGTGCTGTGTGTGGCGC
>WFOS01000045.1 GCA_015487975.1 Ardenticatena sp. | reverse complement strand
TGGGCATTGGGGAAGGAAGCCTATGGAGAGGAAGCAGAGCAATGGGTGGAGGAGATGAAACGGCATTTGTGGGAGGGGAGAGTGGAGGAGGTTGTGATAGGCTGTGAGACAGCACTCGCTCCTGGGAAGGGTCGGCGTGAAGAGGTCGCCGGGACGGCCAATTACTTTCGAAGGAGGGCGCAACAGATGAGGTATCCGGCGTATCGCCAGGCCGGCTATCCCATCGGTAGTGGCACGGTGGAGAGTGGTTGCAAGGGCGTCGCGTTGCGATGCCGAGGACGCGGACAGCGTTGGAAAACAAAAGGGCTGAGGAGTATGCTGGCATTACGCACTGCTGGTATGGGCGGGAGAAAAGAATGGAATTGGGCGTGGGAGCAAATCCGCCAGGCCCTCTGAATCCTCACCACAAAGTTGGGACACACCCAGTACCATTTGGCGAGTGCTTTTGGACGTCGAAATCTGTATACTTTTCCCGATGAACCCCCACAGAGCATATACGAAAGCCGATACCCACCCAACACATCGAACAAGACGAAAGACGCGAGGTGCGTCATGAAAAACGGACTGCAAGCCATTCTCTTCCTCCTGCTTGCCATACTCACAACCACTGCGTGCCAGACTGTTGCGAGCTCCACGACACCGTATGGTGGCGTCATTCGCATCGGGCACAATGCACCGTTCACAGGTCCCATCCCGCTGGTTGCCCTGTCTGGGCGTGATACGATTGCCATGTGGCTCGAAGAACACAACAACCAGATCGAACTGGATGGGAAAATCTACCGTATCGAAGTCATCGAAGAAGATAATCAGGCATCCCCCGAAAGGGCAGCACGCGCCACCGAGGCGCTCATCACCACCCAAAACGTCCTTGCCATCATTGGACCCTACGCATCCTCCCAGGCCATACCAGCCGGTGAAGTCGCCAATCGCTTGCAAACACCATTGATCAGTCCTTGGTCCACCAATCCCAACACCACCCTCAACCGCCCGTATGTGTTCCGCATTCCTTTCCTGGATGATTTCCAAGCCCAGGTGATTGCCTATTTCTTGGCAGAAGAACAGCATGTCAAAAACGTAGCCGTGCTCTACAGCCAGCAAAGCGACTATTCACGCGACATTGCCCGCTTCTTCCGTGAAGAGGCCGAAGCATTGGGCATGACTGTCGTTTACGATGAATCGTTCGACGCCGACAATCTGGTCAACATCACACCCCACCTCGAGCGCCTCATCCAAACGAATACCGAAGTGTTGTTTCTGCCCCAGTACTACAACGAAGTCCCCATCATCGTCAATCAACTCGCACAACTGGGGTGGCAAGGGCGTATCATCGGCAGTGATACGTGGGCATCCTCCGAACTGCTGACCGCATGCAATGTCAACTGTGAAGGGTTCTACTTTACCACCCATTGGACCCCATCGAACACCAGTGAACCTGCGCAACGCTTCTTGCAATTGTACAACGCCTACTACAACCGTCTCCCCGACGATATTGCTGCTCTGACATGGGATACGATGGAAGTCTTGGCGTTGGGGCTACAACAGTGCGGCAAACTCACAGGCAACCTGGAAGAAGACCGCACATGCATACGGCAGGGGCTCGCCTCAATCGAAGAGTTCGAGGGAGTAACTGGCCAAATGCGCTTCAACGAACAAGGCGACCCCATCAAATGCGTCCTCTTGGTACGTATCGAAGGGCAAACGGCGCAATTCTACAAGCAAGTCTGCCCTCGCTAACGAGCATAACCTGGCAGGCTTTCACTAGCCTGCCAGGGCTCTCCACACATCCTATGCTTGACCGAACCTCCCCCCTGCATAAAGTGTAGAGCGTTTGACATCGCAACAGCGCGGTTGCGAGCCATTCCGACAAGCAACCGATTCACCCCGGAGGATGCAAGCATGACCCTAAGCAAAGGCGCTATGCGCCTGACAATTGGTGTGTATGAGCGTGCTGTGCAACAGCGTTTGCAGGCGTGGGAGGAGGAGAACCTGGCCGGTCGCATCTGGCAACGCGACGCCTCTGTCTGGACATCGCAAACGCCGCCGCCCGCTGAATTACTCGACCGGCTAGGCTGGCTCGATCTGCCCACCGACATGCGTGCCCATGTGGATGAATGGCGCGGTTTTGCTGAAACCATCCACGCCGAAGGGTTCACTCATGCCGTTTTGCTTGGCATGGGGGGATCAAGCCTTGCCCCCGAAGTCTTCCAAAAGACGTTTGGCAACCGCTCCGGCTATCCCGAGCTCATCGTCCTGGATAGTACCCACCCCGATGCCGTGCGTGCCGTCGAAGCGCAAATCGACCCGCCCCACACGCTCTTCATCGTATCGAGCAAATCGGGGACGACCATCGAAACCATTTCGTTCTTCCGCTATTTCTGGCATCTGATGCGCGACACCACGGAGACACCCGGTAGGCACTTCATTGCCATCACCGACCCCGGCACACCACTGGAAGAGCTTGCCAAAGCACGCCACTTCCGCCACGTCTTCGACGCCCCATCCGACGTAGGCGGCCGTTATTCGGCGCTTTCTCCGTTTGGGCTGGTGCCTGCCGCCCTCATCGGCGCCGACGTGGCACACTGGCTACAACTCGCCGGGCAGATGGCGGACGCCTGCCGCCTACCCGCCTCGCAAAATCCCGGGCTGGTGCTCGCCGCGGCGATTGGTGAGCTGGTGCGTGCCGGACGCGACAAGCTCACGTTTATCACAGCCCCCGAAGTTGCCGCGTTTCCCGACTGGCTGGAACAACTGATTGCCGAAAGCCTGGGCAAAGATGGCAAGGGCATTGTGCCTGTGGTGGGTGAAGTGCTGGGCGATCCTGCGGATTATAGCAACGACCGCATCTTCGTCGTCTTTTCCATTGGCGAAACCCTCACACCAGACCGCGAAGCCCGGCTGGAAGCACTCGAAAAAGCAGGGCATCCCATCATTCGCCTGGCGTTGCCCAATCCCGAAGCCATCGTCTCCGAAATGTTTGCCTGGGAATTCGCTACTGCTGCACTCGGCGCACTGTTGGGTATTCACCCCTTCAACCAGCCCGATGTGCAACTTGCCAAAGACCTGGCACGCCGTGCCATGAAGAACGCCGCCGACCAGCACGACGACGACACACTCCCCATCGAGACCATCGACGCTGTGATCGAAGCATTGCGCACCCTGGTGGAGCAAGTCGCCCCGGGCGATTACATCGCCATCCAGGCATTCCTGCCACCGCTGCCCGATATCGACGCTTCGCTGCAAGCCCTGCGGTTGGAAGCCCGAAGCCTCTTGCGCATCGCAACCACGCTTGGATTTGGGCCGCGCTTCCTGCATTCCACCGGACAGCTGCACAAAGGCGGTCCCAAAACCGCGATTTGCCTGCAACTGGTGGACGCACCGATGATGGACCTACTCGTTCCCGAAACCGACTACACATTCGCACAACTCATCGCTGCCCAGGCACGTGGCGACGCCGAAGCGCTGCGCCAGCGTGGGCAACGCATCGTACGCATCAACCTGGGGCATGATGTGCAAAACGGACTCACAGCACTCGCGGGTGCTCTGAACGAAGCCATGTTGTGAGGTGTTGTATGGAACTCCGTGAAGGCGACGTGGCCCCACGTTTCCACGTGCTCAAAACACTCAACGGTGCGCCGTTGCACGTCGAAGACTTGCGCGGCGCACCCGCGCTTCTGCTCTTCTTTCATGTCGGATGTGCTGGTTGCATGGGACGTGCCTTGCCACTCACGCTCCAACTGGCGCAACAGTATCCCAACCTGCGCATTGTCGGCATTCACCTCACAGGCGACGACGAACCAGACCGCGTCGAATACTCGCTGCAAAAGGTGATTTCCTATTTCAACCTGCCCTACCCCGTCATCATGGATGATGGGGATGCCACCTTCCGTGCTTACGGGGTTTCGGGCACACCACACTGGGTGCTGCTCAACCCCGATGGCACTATCCGCAAGCACTTTTTTGGTTCTATGGAAGGGGCGCAACAACGCCTTTTTTATGCACTCGCCGAACTCTTCGACACCACCGAGCAGGAATGAACCATGCCGACACGCCTGTTCATCTCGCCCCATCTCGATGACGCCATTCTCTCGTGTGGTGGACATATCGCGCAATGCCAGACCGAACGCGACCACATCATCATTGCGACCGTCTTTGCCGGTGATCCATCGCCACTGGCAGCCGCACTCCCCTTCGCACGCTATCAGCACACCCTGTGGGGAGAACCGGTTGCCCCCATGCCACTGCGCCGCGCCGAAGATTTGGCCGCCGCTGCCGCGTTGGGCGTCCACGATGTGGTGCACCTCTCCTTCGCCGACGCCGTCTATCGCCACCTGCCCGACGGCCAGGCGCTCTACACGAGCGACGACGAGCTGTTTGGCGACCTCCACCCCGCCGACCAGCCACTCATCACCGCCATCGCCAACAGCCTGCACCCGCTCGCCTCCGAAGCCGATGTCATCTACGTTCCTTTGGGGCTTGGTCACCACGTGGACCATCAGCTGGTCGCGCTCGCCGCTGCCCGCCTGCCCACGAACGTCGAACGGATTTGGTACGAGGAACTGCCTTATGCCGAGTGGGATTCCCCCACCACGCACCCATCGGCACGCACCAAACACTCGCATCTGGCCGAAATAGACGAAAGCGCCATGATGCGCAAACTCGACGCCATGGGGTACTACCGCACCCAAATCCCCGTGCTCTACCGCAACGAACTTGCCATGCACCGCCGCGTGCGTGCCTACGCCGCCCGCCTTGCCGAAGGCGGTTCGGCTCCATATGCTGAACGATACTGGCTCGAAGGAGTGCCCTCATGAGTGAACGCGACACCATCCGTGCCTTTCTGGCCGTGGAACTGCCTGCATCCGTGCGTAAGGTCATCGCACGCTTGCAACGCCAGTTGCAACGCGAACTGCCACATAGCGACCAGTTGCGCTGGGTCAACCCCGATATTGCCCACATCACGCTGAAATTTTTGGGCGAAGTCCCCGTCGCCGAAATTGGGCGTGTCAGCGAGCGTGTCGAAGCCATCGCTCGCCAGCACACCGCATTCCCCACTGCGCTGGGCAGCCTGGGTGTTTTCCCCCACATTCGACGCCCGCGTGTCGTCTGGGTAGAAGCCACAGACGAACATGGCGCATTCCGCCGCCTCGCTCGCGACATCGAAACGGCCATGAGCGCGTTGGGCTTTCAGCCCGAAAAATCAAAACGATACATCCCGCACATCACGCTGGCGCGGACCCGCCAGCATATTCGCCGCCAGCAACAAGCCGAGATTGGCAACACCATCGGTGACCTGGACATTGTGGCGACTGTCGAGTGGCGTGTGGACACCATCACATTCATACGCTCTGTGCTCACCCCACAAGGGCCACAGTACACCCCGTTGAGTACACATCACTTGCGAGAAGCAGACGAAAATGCTTGAAGGAGAGAGCAGGAGATGAAAGCCATCCCAACCGCCATTCCCGAGGTGTTGATTTTGGAACCACGGGTTTTCGAGGATGAACGCGGCTTTTTTTACGAAGCCTTCAATGCCCGAACGTTCGAAGCAGTGACCGGCATCGTGCGCACATTCGTGCAAGATAACCACTCGCGTTCTGTGCGCAATGTCCTGCGTGGGCTTCACTACCAAATCAAGCAACCGCAAGGCAAACTGGTGCGGTGTACCCTGGGGCGTATTTTCGACGTGGCCGTGGATATTCGCCGCTCCTCGCCCACCTTTGGCCAGTGGGTAGGCGTCGAACTGAGTGCCGACAACAAACGCCAGCTCTGGATTCCCGAAGGGTTTGCACACGGCTTCGTCGTGCTTTCCGACGCCGCCGAAGTGCAGTACAAAACCACCGACTACTATGCCCCCGAATGGGATCGCACGATCCGCTGGGACGACCCCGACCTAGCGATCGAGTGGCCGCTCAACGGCGATCCCATCCTCTCCGCCAAAGACCGCGCCGGCAAGTGGCTGCACGAAGCCGACCTGTTCGACTGAGCGGTGTTATGCCCAGACAGAGGCAGCCCGTCCTGTTTGGACGGGCTGTTCGCATTCCCCCTCACGACGCCCGTGCAATCGCTTCGGCCATCGAGGCCAGCGCCAATGCCTGTACCTGCGATCCAAGCGCAACGACTTCGCCAATGACAATCGTCGCTGGGGGATGAATGGCGTTGGCCGCAATCGCATCCGCCAACGTTCCCAACGTGGCAAACACAACGCGCTGGTCGGGCAAGGTAGCATTGGCGACAATCGCCACTGGTTCATTGGGGGAACGCCCAGCAGCCATGAGGCAGCCAGCAATCTTGGCGCTGTTACGCACCCCCATCAACACCACCAGTGTGGGCACACGTGCATACGCCGACCAGTCTACCAGACCGCGGCATTTTTCCGCCGCTTCATGCCCCGTCACCACCGCAAACGCCGGCGCCATCTCGCGATGCGTGACAGGGATAGCCGCCGCAGCCGGCGCAGCAATTGCCGACGTCACCCCCGGCACGACCTCGAACGGAATTCCTGCCGCGGCCAGTGCCAGCATCTCTTCACCCCCGCGCCCAAACACGAACGGGTCGCCCCCTTTCAAGCGGACCACCGTGCGCTCCAACCGCGCCTGCTCGATCAACAAGGCATTGATCTCTTCTTGCGAGCAGGAATGCCGTCCAGGCGCTTTCCCCACATAAAAGCGCAAGGCATGCGTCGGCGCTTCATCCAGCAATTCCGGCGGAGCCAGGCGGTCGTATACCACCACATCGGCACTCTGCAACGCTCGCATCCCCCGCACTGTTATCAGGTCGGGTGCGCCGGGACCACTTCCGACAAGAAAGACCTTGCCCACACGTTGGTTCATGATGCAATCCCCCGCAGTCCATGTGATTCATCACTGGTTTGTGGTTGTCCCACCGCCGCTTCCATGCCCGCAAATGGGAACCGATACTTGCATGCATCACAATTCATTGCCGTTCGCCCCTGCAAAATTTCCTGCAAGCGCACATTCAACAGGTCGAACAGAAGTGGGTGCAAGCCCATATGCTCAGCAGCCACGAACTCCATCCCCCATTCACCGGCTGCCACTTCGGCTTGCTCGCGCACCCATTGCAACGTAAGACCTGTGAAGAGAAAATGCGGGGCCAGCACCACACGTCGAGCCCCAAGGCATGCCGCCCGTGCCACAGCATCAGCCACGCGCGGCGTGGTCAGGCTGTAAAATGCGACCTCGACGCTCAGCCAGGTATGCCCTTCCCACAACAACCGCGCCAGTTTGTACAGGTTGGAGTTGGAATCAGGATCGGTGCTTCCACGTCCTGCGAGCACAATGGCAGTTTCTGCTTCCGGGCGAGGGGGATGCACGTCCAGCGCCGCGGCAATACGTTCATGCAACACCCGCACCACCAACGCATGTGTGTCGAAGGGTGTGCCATACTCGATACGCACATGTGGCCATTCTGCCCGTGCCCACTGGATGAGTGCGGGAATATCGTTCTTCTGATGCCCAGCCGGACCGACCAACAACGGCATCACAATCACATGACGCTCACCGCCTTCCACCAGCGCACGCAACGCTACTGCTGCCGGGGGATCGGTCAACTCCAAAAACGCCATCTCTACCGGCAGGGGCAAACGCCGCGCGGCTTCGCGCCCAAATGCCTGCATCTCGGCGATACTCGCCGGGTCGCGGCTCCCATGCGCAATCATCAAAATCGTTGGCATCGCCCTCCCTCCGTACTCGTTCATCACCAAACAAAAAAGCGCCCGTGTGGGCGCTGCATCGCTTCTCAGTTGGTCATGCGCCCATCACCCGACGAATGCGGGAGACGGGCAAGCCAATGCTCAGGCAAACCGGCGCGGGCTTGCTCGTCCCCGCGTCGGACAACACATCGCGTCCCAATTGTGTGGCGGCATCTGCCAAATCTGCATAGCACTCGACCTCGTTCGAAGGTGTATCTGCACCTTACGCAAAGCCACAGCCGCTGTCAAGAGGACACCCCGCAAGTTCACCCGATTGGGCCGTTTCCCACGGACACCATGTTGCCTATTTGGTCAACCCGCCTGCTTTTCATATACTTGACATGGTACACAACCGTGCAACTTGAAAAATGGAACACCGAGGGAACTATGAGTGTACATCTGCTTGATCGTTCGTATTGGGAAAACGAATGGTCGCTCACCGATGACGTCAAAGAAGCTATCCTCGACCTCTTCTTGGAGATCAACCGTCCCATGACACCCTACTATCTGGCCAAACAATATCTGGCCCGTTTGGCCGAAACCGCTCAGGCAGAAAGCGCCGCTGTTGCCCAAGACGTGTACAATCCTTTGCAAGCGTATCCTGTGGGCGCACGTCTTCTCTTCCCACAATTGAAAGGACTGGTGGGCGAAGTCGTGGCAGTGCGCGAAGGACATAACCCGCGCTATGAACCGTTCAAAGTGATTGCCGTGCAATTCCCCAATGCCGACGAGCCGCGCGAATTCGTTGCCGAATTCAATCATCCCGCGCTGCTCAACTTCGATACCACGGCGAACGTGGCCGAACTGACACCCGACACACTGCTTGAAGTGGCTGGCGATATTGTCGAAGCAGCTTTTGCCCGCTACCTGCAAGAAGGCGATTTCGCCGAATTTGGGGGGCGCTATCTCCCCGAAGGCATGCTGGTCGATGTGAACCTCGGGAACCGCAACATCGCCGAGGCCATGATCGACATAATGGGGCACCCCCTGGTCACTGCGGAACTGATGAAAGAAATGGAACTTCCCAAAGAAACCAACAAAGAGGTGCTCACCTTCTCCGTCAACGTTGCGCTCTCACGCGACGAACGGTTTTACAACGCGGGCGACGAAAAATCGCCCACATGGCACCTGCACCGCTTGAAATAGGAGGCTTCTATGCGGCTGGCTTTGCTGCGTTCAACAGTCGATACACTGTTCCAGATTGATTTTTCGTGGTTCGAGAAACGAAATATTAGCCTGGATGTACTATTGCACGAACAATTGTGCGACCAATGCGCACGTGAGTTTGGCGACACTATTCCTGACGAGACACTCGATTATGTCGATCCCAACACAGGCGAAGTCTTTCAGGTTGACCCCGTGCGCGAAGCCATTTTGTCCCACTGCCAGTGGCGCCCCGACTACATCAGCAACGACACGCCACTTGCTGTGGCCATTTTCCGCGCCCTGCTGGCCAACAACAACCGCCCAATGACCCCCAAAGAACTCTACCAGCGCATTCGCCGCGGTTCACCCGAAACGATTTTGCACCTGCTCACCCGTGGCGGCGTCAAATACGGTATTCAGCCGGTACGCTAAGCGCACATCGATCCTCCGACCTGGCAGGGGCATACCACCTGCCAGGTCGACTTCTGCACCTCCATATCGCGTTCCACAATCACATAGCCATGCAAAGACGCTATGCCTCTTTCTTTGGGCATTCTTGCCTGCGTGTCCCGAAACCATCTTGTCATCTCATCGACAGAGAACATCGAACATGAAAATTGGTATCGTTGGAGCAGGTGCCGTCGGTGCAACCACTGCCTATGCTCTTGGGATGCGCGGCATCGGGCGCGTACCCGGGCGTTGACCCACAACACGCCCACGCCGACATGCTGGGTGAACACGACGACAACGAAGTGCTGGCACTGCCCCCGACGAACACCCCGCTCTGGAAGCCAGCGCTCGCCTCATCCGGTCCGCCATCGATGGCCTTGGTATTCGAGAATGTCTGGCCCCGTGAGACATCTCCCCCAAACATTGAAAATCGCAAGGAGAGCAACGAAATGTTTGCACAGTTGTCGTAAATGACTATAATTGCAGACAAGAAATGAGCACTCGCACACCGGAGAAGTGGGGATTCCCCACTTTTCTTGTTGTAGAGGGCGGGTGAAGGTGAGAGAGAAGGAGTGCAAACAGGATGCGAACCAGCGAATTCATGATGGCGCTGAACGCGCTCTGCCACGAACGTGACCTTTCGAAAGAAGTGGTCATTCAGGCGGTGGAACGCGCCTTGCTGACCGCCTACAAGCGCGATTATGGCGGCAAGGCGTACAATCCCGTGGTGAAGATCGACCCTGCCACGGGGGATGCGCGGGTGTACGTGGACAAAGAAGTTGTCGACGATGTGATGCACCCACACACCGAAATTTCGCTGGAAGAAGCGCGCAAGTTCGACCCCAATGCGCAAATTGGTGACGTCATCAAAGTCGAAATCACGCCCAAAGACTTCGGGCGTATCGCTGCACAGACAGCCAAGCAAGTCATTATGCAGGCTATTCGGGAGGCGGAGCGCGATAAAGTCTACGCCGATTTTTCCAGCCGCGAAGGTGAAATCGTCGTAGGGACCGTGCAAGGTGTCGACGCCAAAACAGGCACGGTGCGGCTGAGCCTGGGGCGTGCCGAAGCAGTCATGCCGCGGCAGGAGCAAATTCCCACCGAACGCTACCGCCCTGGCCAGCGCGTGCGGGTCTATGTGTACGAAGTCAAGAAGAGCCAGCGTGGCCCACAAATTTACGTCAGCCGCACACACCGTGATATGCTGCGGCGCCTGCTGGAACTGGAAGTCCCCGAAATTGCCAATGGGACGGTCATCATCAAGGGGATTGCCCGTGAACCGGGAGCGCGTTCCAAAGTCGCCGTCTGGGCTACCCAGGAAGGGGTTGACCCTGTCGGGGCTTGCGTGGGCATGAAAGGCATTCGCAACCAGAGCATCGTCAACGAACTGAACGGGGAAAAGATCGACGTCGTCGAATGGAGCCCCGACGAAGCCGTCTTCGTTGCGAATGCACTCAGCCCGGCCAAAGTCGCGCACGTCTTCCTCGATCCAGACCATCCCGAAGGGAAAACAGCGCTGGTTATCGTCCCCGACAACCAGCTGTCGCTGGCCATCGGCAAAGGCGGACAGAATGCCCGCCTCGCGGCCAAACTGACGGGCTGGCGCATCGACATCAAGAGCGCCAGTGAAGCCGCCGACGAAGCATTGCGCCGCGCCGAAATGGAAGCCCAACGCCGCCTGAAAGAAGAACAAGAGCGGCTAGAACGCGAACGCAAGATCGAAGAAGCACGCCGCTTGCTCGAAGAAGCCCAAAAGGCACTGACCGAAGAAGAGGAAGAAACCGCAATCGCGGCTGAACTCGAAACGGTCGAAGCCGAACCAGAACCAGAGCCGGTGATGGCTGCATCAGAACCGCCTGCACCGGAAACGGCAGCAGTTGAAGAAGATTTCTTCGAGGAAGACTTCTTCGACGAGGAAGAGGAAGAGGAAGAAGACTTTTTCGAAAAACCCAAACAGGCCAAAGCCCAGGGCGAAAAGCCCAGCCTGGCTGATCTCTTCTACACACTGGACAAACGTGGTCAACAAGTTGAACTGGAAGACGAAATCCGCAAGCGGCGCAAGGAACGCAAAAGTAGCAAGAAGCGCAAGAAGAAAGGTCGCTAACCCAAACGGAGCGTGTGAACTGACAGAAGCCGGTACCGCGCCGCTGTGCGTGCTACCGGCTTCTGCATCATCGAGTGAAATGAGCCATGGGCAAGAAACACATTCCTATCCGAACCTGTATCGCCTGCCGCACCTCGCGCCCTAAGCGCGAACTCGTGCGTATTGTGCGCACACCCGAAGGCGAACTGGTACTGGATGCCGACCAAAAAGCCCGTGGGCGTGGTGCGTATCTTTGCCGTCGGCGAGCCTGTTGGGAGCGCCTTGCGCAACGCCCCAAAATGCTGGGCAACGCACTCAAACGCCCACTCGCGCCCGAAGATGTGGACATGATTCGCCGCTACATCGAAACAGCGGCGTTCGAAGAAGATGAACCGATCGATGTCGAACAACCGTAGCGCCGATGCGCTGCGTGAAGGAGGAAGGAGGACGCCTATGAGCCACGCGCACGAAGCTATCCGTATCCCAGGACCAATCAGTGTTCGAGAACTGGCCGAACTACTGGACGAAAGCCCCATTGCCGTCATCAAGACATTGATGGCGATGGGTGTCATGGCGAACATCAACCAGGTTCTCGACCCTGACACCGCCGCCCTGGCAGCCGAAGAGATGGGACACCCTGTCATTTTGCCAGGCGAAGAAGAAGCCGAAGAAGAAGCCGCCGAGGAAACCACAGCCATCGAAGAAGAAGTCGAACCGGTGGCCGAAGTCAAACCAACCCGCAAACAACGACTCTATGCCAACGAACGTCCCGAAGATCTGCAACCACGGCCCCCCATCGTTGCGGTGCTGGGGCACGTTGACCACGGGAAAACAACCCTGCTGGACGCCATCCGACAAACGCGCGTGGCGGAGGGCGAAGCCGGTGGCATTACGCAGCATATCGGCGCCTATCAGGTCACCAAACAGGGGCGCTTGATTACCTTCATCGATACCCCCGGACACGAAGCATTTACAGCGATGCGTGCCCGTGGCGCACAAGGGGCCGATATTGTCATTCTGGTGATTGCCGCCGATGACGGCGTGATGCCGCAAACGATCGAAGCATACGAACACGCCAAAGCGGCGGGGGTCCCCATCATCGTGGCTGTGACGAAAGTGGACAAGAACAATGCCAACCCCGATCGGGTGCGCCAGCAAGCCGCCGACCAACTGGGGCTCATTCCCGAAGAGTGGGGCGGTGATGTCCCGTTCGTCGATTTGGCAGCCCCAAAAGGGCAGGGCATCGATGAACTGTTGGATTACATTCTGATTGTCGCCGACCTGCACCAAGATGAGATCGTCGCCAACCCGAACCGGTCGGCGCAAGGGGTAGTGCTCGAAAGCGAGCTCGACCCGCGCCAGGGTGTGGTGGCCACATTGCTGGTGCTCAACGGCACCCTGCGTCAACGGGATACGGTGCTGGCCGGAACGGCGTATGGCCGTATTCGTGCCATGTTCGATGACCAGGGCAAACGTGTGAAAGAAGCGCCGCCAAGCACTCCTGTGCGTGTGCTGGGGCTGAACGAAGTACCGCCCGCAGGCCAATTCTTCGAAGTGGTCGAAAGCGAACGTGCCGCTCGCGAAATCGTCGAACAACGCAAGCGACGCCTGGAACAGAAACGCGCCCGCGGGCGCATCACGCTGGAAGATGTCTTCCGCCAACTGCAAGCCGGTCAACGCGAAGAACTCAACCTGGTGGTGAAAGCCGACACGCAAGGAACGCTCGATGCCCTGGTAGATTCGCTGCACGACCTGGCAACCGATGATGTAGCGGTGAAAATCATCCGCCAGGGCGTCGGTCCAGTTTCCGAAAGCGATGTCATGCTTGCTAGTGCGAGCGATGCTATTGTCATCGGCTTTGGTGTGAAGGTCGATCGTGTGGCACGCGAACGTGCCGAGCAGGAAGGTGTCCAGATTCGCACCTACGACGTCATCTATCACCTGCTCGAAGACGTGGAAAAGGCACTCAAAGGATTGCTGGAACCCGAAACCGAAGAATTCGTGCTTGGGACAGCCGAAGTCCGTGCCGTCTTCAAGGTGCGGGGCGGCAAAGTGGCCGGATGTTATGTTCTCGATGGTGTGATCCGCCGCAATGCCAAAGCGCGTCTTGTTCGTGATGGCGAGGTTGTAGCGGATACGAAGGTGGCATCGCTCAAACGCTTCCAAGAAGATGTCGCCGAGGTGCGCCAAGGTTTCGAATGCGGTATTGCATTGGAAGGCGTGACTGACTACAAAGAAGGCGATCTGATCGAAGCCTACGAGGTGCGCGAAATCTAACGCCTGTTTGCCGGCAAAATGGGGGCTCGTCTGGCGCGCCACGTGCGGCTGGCGAGCCTTCTTTATTTGGATGCTGTTCGATGGAAGGAGGATACAATGGCAACAGTGCGACGAAAAGAACGTTTGGCCGAGCAAATTCTGGAAGAAGTCGCCATCATCGTGCAAACGGAGATGGACGACCCGCGTTTGCAATCTCTGACGGTGACGCATGTCGAAATGAGCGATGATTTGCACCATGCACGAGTGTTCGTCAGCGTCATGGAAGAAGAAGGGCGTAAAGAAACATTGGCCGCACTGCATCACGCTCGTGGGTACATCCGCAGTTTGCTGGCGTCACGTTTGACGATGCGGCGAGTCCCAAGTCTACACTTCTATCTGGATGAATCGCTCGAAAATAGTTTGCGCGTGTGGGAATTGCTCGACCTGACGAAGGCGGCAAAGCCGCGCGACGATATCGAATTCGAAGAGGAGGACAACGAACACGATGAGTAAACACGAAGCCGCCAAGACCATCTGCAATGCCAAGAAGGTGCTCATTTTCAGCCACGTAGACCCCGACGGCGACGCCATTGGCTCCGCCTTAGGGTTGATGTGGGCGTTGCGCTCCATTGGCAAGCAAGCCAATGTCTCATTTGCCGACCCGGTGCCGGTGCGTTTGCGGTTCTTGCCCGGCAGCGATGAAGTTGCCCCGCGCGAACCCGCAGACGACGATCTGATCGTGGTCCTCGACGCCAGCGATCCCGAGCGCCTGGGTGGGCCGTTGCCCCCCGAAGCGATGCAGGGACGCGAGGTTGTCAACATCGACCACCACATTACGAACGTCAACTTTGGAACGGTCAATTGGGTAGACCCCTCATACCCGGCGGTGGCACAGATGGTGTACCACCTGCTTCCTCTCCTTGGCATCGAGCGCCCGGACGTGAAGACCGCCACGTGCCTATTGACGGGCATGGTAACCGATACCAACGCATTCAGCACCGCGCACACCACGCCCACCATTCTACGCGACGCAGCCGACCTGATGGAAGCAGGCGCCCCCTTGCCTACCATCATGCAAGAAGCTATCCGCAGCCGCACTCTGCAAGAAGTGCGTCTCTGGGGGCAGATGCTCTACGACTTCGCCGTCGAAGATGGGATTGCCTGGGCAATCAATACGCGCGAAAAGCAGGCCAAAGCAGAAGCCAGCGAAAACGACGCCGGCGGCATGAGCAACTTCTTGCTCAACATTCGCGGCGTCGAAGTCGCCATCACCTTCAACGAACTGGAAGACGGACGCACCAAAATCAGCATGCGTGCCAAGCCCGGACACAACCTGGCCGACCTAGCGTTCCGTCTGGGGGGGGGCGGCCATCCACTTGCCGCAGGCGCCACGCTGGATATGCCCATCGAAGAAGCCGTGCGCACTGTCATTCCCCTGTTGCGTGAAGTGATACGCGAGGCCGAAGAAAACAAAGCCCGCGCAGATTCCAGCACGTGAGGCATGCCTATGGATGGCATCCTGGTTGTCGAGAAACCCGCCGGTATGACCTCGCACGATGTCGTGGCGCGGGTGCGTCAACTCGCTCGCCAGCGGAAAATTGGGCACGCCGGGACGCTCGATCCCCTGGCGACCGGCGTGCTCGTCTTGGGGCTGGGCAAAGCCACCCGCCTGCTCGAATATCTGACCGGGCAGGAGAAGCGCTACCATGCGGCTGTCATGCTTGGGCAAACCACCACCACGTACGACGCCGAGGGCGAAGTGGTAGAGACCTATTCAGGTGAATGGCCTGCGCGCGAAACAGTCGAAGCCGTTTTGGCACAGTTTCGAGGCGAGATCGAACAACGCCCACCGCTGTTTTCGGCCATCAAACAAAAGGGCGAACGGCTCTACGAAAAAGCCCGCCGCGGTGAAACCGTGGACGTGCCCCCACGCCGCGTCATCATCCATGAGCTGCACCTACTCCGCTATGAGCCTCCCCTGCTCGAACTCGATGTACGCTGCTCCAAAGGCACGTACATTCGCTCACTGGCGCATGATGTGGGGGCAGCGCTTGGCACAGGGGCATTTCTTGCTGCCCTACGCCGTACTGCCAGCGGCCCCTTCACCATCGAGCAAGCACATACCCTCACCGAGATCGAAGAGGCCGCCCGCAAAGGCCAACTTGCCAACCTGCTGTTGCCGCTCGGTGCCGGGCTAGAAACGCTCCCTGCCATTCGCCTTTCGGCGGAAGAAGCCCAACGGCTTGCCCACGGGCAATTCATTCCTGCGCATACCCCGCTGGAAGGCCCTGTGCGGGCACTGCTCGGCACCAACCTGGCCGCCATTGTTCGCTACGATGCGCAACGCAAAGCCTGGCGGCCAGTCAAAGTGTTTCTGAAATCTTGAAACAGACCAAAGCGAGGAGTCATGAACATCCTACGCGACGATTTCTCATCCTTTCATGGCGAGACCGTTCTGACCATTGGCAAGTTCGATGGCCTGCATGTTGGGCATCAGGCCCTCATCCGCACAGTACGCGAAGAAGCCAATGCCTTGGGCGTTCACGCCGCACTGCTCACATTCGACCCACATCCCCTGGCGGTGCTCCGCCCCGAAGCCGCACCACCACTCATCACCCCTTTGCCCGAAAAAACGCGCCTTCTGGCACACTACGGGCTTGATCTCATGGCCATCCTCACCTTCACACGCGAGCTGGCGCAAACCCGCGCGCTTGATTTTCTGGCACGCATCGAAAATGGCTTGCGCCCACGCGCCTTTGTCGTGGGGCCAGATTTTGCGTTTGGGTATCGGCGCGAAGGCACACTTGACATGTTGCGAGCCTGGGCAAAGGAACGTGGCAAACGGGTGGTGGTTGTCCCACCTGTGGTCGTCGATGGCAATCGCGTGAGCGGTTCATTGGTGCGTAAGAAACTGCTTGCTGGGTACGTCGGGGAAGCCGTGGCGTTGTTGGGGCGTACCTATGCTATAACGGGCAGAGTCCAAAGCGGCAATCGGCGCGGAAGCCGCATTGGCATTCCCACAGCGAATCTATTGCCCCCCGCGGGGCAGGTTGTGCCCACCAACGGGGTTTACGTGACACAAGTGTTTTGGAACGGAACAGCCCATCCAGCCGTCACCAATATCGGCGTGCGTCCGACGGTCGATGGGACAACACGCTTTATCGAGACACACATCCTCGACTGGCAGGGTGATCTCTATGGGGAGTGTATTCGCGTGGCGTTTCTGGAACGCCTGCGTGAGGAGCGCAAATTTCCATCGCTGGATGCCCTCATCGCGCAAATTCATGCTGATATCGATGCCGCGCGGCGCTGGTTTGCCACACACACGCCACCGACGCCAACATTGTCACCCTCTTGCAAAAACGAATGAAGGAGTCTGCTACAATGCGGTTTTTCCAACGACGAAAGCCTTTCATTTACCCTACCGAGCGCCACGATGTCGAACTGGTCATGTACGCCCGCACATTTGGCTGCTGGGACCAGGCACGTGCCGAAGCCTGGCTGCGCGAGCACAGCATTCCCTATCGGGTGGTGGATATCAGCCGCGAGCCGGGTGCCGCCGAACGTTTACTGGAATGGGTAGGGTATCTGAGCGTTCCCACGTTCATCATTGCGCGGCCCGGCGAAAATGTCCCCATCACACCGCCTGAACCGCTCGATGGGCGTCGTCCACGCGGTCTGCATCGTGGCACACTCATCACCGAGCCAGACAACGAGCAGCTGCTGGCCTTCCTGCTCGATCATAAACTCGTGGCGATCGCCGACAACGAGTTGGCCGTGTGAAACCAAAAGCCCTGGCATGTTTGCGGCATGCCAGGGCTTTTTTCGAACATGGTTGGTTAGTGTCCTGCAAAACGCCACACGCCATCTTCAAGCCGCATGCGCAATCCACACATCTGACAGGTTGCCTGCCCCGTTCCACGTTGCCATGCCCCTTGTGCGCCACACTGTGGACACCGCAAGGCGTTCCACCAATCGAGAGACGCGCGAGGGGGAAGCGTCCCCGGTTTCCGCGCCCACACCAGGTCATAGTACGTTTGCCAGGGGCGTGTGAAGATGTCTACGAGCCCATGCATCGCCAAGCGTTCTTCGAATCGGCGCGGGGGGTCGGTACGTCCGGGCATCAATCGTGCATCGAGCCCAATGCGGTTGGAGATGAGGAACCAGCCCCCTGGGCGTAGGACGCGCACCATTTCGGCAATGGCAGCATCGCGGTCGGGGAGAAATTCGAGTGCTTCGAGCATCGTGACGGCGTCGAATGTTGCATCTGCAAAAGGGAGGGGCGTCGCGACGTGGTGGAGAAGTTGCCAACGCATCTCCCATTGGCGAGCAGTGCGTTTGTGTGCGGCTTGCACCAGCATTTCGAATGAAGCATCCACGCCCACAACAGTGCCGGTGAAGAAGGGAATGTCGAGCAGCGCGATGGGGAGGCGCCCCGTGCCGGTGGCGACGTCCAGCACCAAGCCGGGAGCACCTTCACCCAAGGCTTCTTCCAGGCGATCGAAGAGCGGTTTTCCCAAGAAGGCAAATTCATCGGCCGGGGAAAACCCCTTGACGTCGTCGTATGTCCGCGCGCCCCGATCATAGAGCCAGCGTACCAGCCACGTGCCAGCGTAGCTCCCTTCTGTAATGTAGATGAGCCAATAGGCTATGAGAAGAAGAAAGGCACCTCCAATGAGTGTCAAAAGGAAGATGACCATCGTTCGCACCATCCAAGAGCGATGTGGATACTCGTACGTATGATGAATGGCAAGCACTTATACGCAAATCGGACACGTGGATGAGGGACAAAAGAACCCTGACGCCTTCTTCGCTTGACGTCAGGGTTTTGCGTTTCTTAGGGGGATATTAGTGAGCCGTATGATGTTTTATCAAGATCTCAATGCGAGAAGTCACATTGTATTTTCGATAGATTTTCGTCAGATGTTTTTCCACCGTCTTGGGTGAAATGCCTAGCGATTTGGCGATCTCCTTTGTCGATGCTCCTTGGAGAAGCAATTCGAGCACATCCTGTTCTCGCGTCGTCAGGTCGTAGGCCATCTGCAATCCTCCTGCTGTATCATTTCCATACGATGCCTGCAGGGAACGTTTCATAGACACCTGGCGACGTATCCGAAATCAATTCGTAGGGCTCGAAAATCTGGAAGGCCTGAATGACATTCAGTCCCTCGTAGAGGTCGATGCTCATTGGGAGCACAAGTTCGTATTTTTGCCGAATATCGACAAGCGTGAAGAATCGGTTCTCGTCGAAGGGAACAAGATGATAATTGTGGAACAAAAAAATGGCGCGTTGCACACTCGATTCATCAGACGCATTGGCGCCGTCATTGTCCCCTACCCAGATGGTGAAGGCATAACGACGTTCCTTAGGCTGCTCATCCCAGTACAATTGACATCCCATGGAGTGCGGGTGTGGTTGACCTTCCTCGAGCCCACATTCGGCCCGGCTCAACCAAATGCCATCGATGGGAAACGCATCTTGGGATAGAATTGGACGCGAGCGGAGTGGTATCGGAAGTGGGGGTGTACTCGTCGTATTCCCGACTCGCAGACGGGTTCTGCGCCCAATGACCGCAGGCCTTTGCATGAATGTCTCGGCGCCTGGTTGCGAGAGAATGACCGTGTCGAAAGCAATGACGATGAAGTCGTGGATACCTTCTGTGGGAATGTCGACTTCCAATGGCAAGACCAGATCTTGATCAGGTTTCTTGTCGTCGGGGAGTGATATTTGGTGGATCAATCCCTCTTTCCCATCCAAGCGAAACGGGATCTGCTGATAATCGAGCAGGGCCGTGATCAAAAAAACACGCCCTGCAACACCGGTAACGAGCAGATCGATCGAGAACGTATTGCCTTGAACGGCGATTTCTCGGCTTTGGGTCCGTTCAAGAGGATGCAGATTACGTTCTTCTGGGTACATAAAGCCAATGCCCATGAGATCGTGAGCCGTATCTTCGGAAAAGCTAGAAGGAAGATAGCCCGGGAGAATGAACGTGTCTTCACTAAATGAATGATGGATAACGCGATCTGGAATGAACGTTTGGTGAAGATACGCTTCATTGTTCTCTGTAATGGCGATAGAACCTGATTGTGCCAAAGCACACGCGGGTAACACAAGGACGAATAGAAAAAGGATGCCCGAAGAGAACCAATGACGTATCGGTAACATTGTTTTCCCTCGAAGTCTGTTGATGGTAAGTGGTAGAAAACAGAGGCGGGCACCCATTGTCGAGGGTACCCCAGGAGAATGTGGGAGATGAATCAATTACTGGGCTGAATCGCTTGTCCAGAACTTTGTGTCATAATATCCAGGCGTGTGGAAAAAGTGGAAGGTGCTGGCAACGATCGCTCGAGCCACGGCATCCCGAAACGTTGTAGTACAATAGGCTATATGCCCACTTTGCTCCGCTATCACGAAAATCTTTCCCATAGATTCCCCCTTTTATCTGTCTTTGCCACGGCTGGAATTATAAAACTCGTCATTTGCACTGTCAATGGGGGAAATCCCCCATCCTCTTTTATTTCATCAGAGAGTTTAGCACAGTGGATATCGGAGCACATGACCATGTATCTTCGAAAAACCAATACCATTCTGGTCGTCTTATATCTCTCGCGGTTTGCCTTTTCCAGTCGCACGTTGTAGCGCTGTAGAGACGATGTGGGCTTCCATTCAGCGATATCTCAGTCATCGTGGGCTTTGCAATGAGTTGCAAAAAAAAATAAGGACGAGAGGAATCACATCGACGAATGAAGAACATTTGGAAAGCAAAGTCGGGCGTGGAGGACGAATGCTCTTCACACAGGGTTATGGAAACGACAGAGGAACGCACATCGCTGTGCTGCTGTGTGCTTGACGGTCTTCGCACGCTACGATAATGCTTGCCATAAGAGCCCTACCACCCACACCTGCACATGCTGGCGGTACCATGCCATCCCTTCACGGGCACGATGCACTCGGAAAAGCACAATGCCCACCAAAATCACAGCCATTTGTGCCAGGCGCAGGCTATCCCCCAGCCCAGCAGCGACACTTGCCAGGCCGCCCCATCCGCCCAGAAGCGCGAGCATATCGTCATGCCAGCAATCGCGTGCGAGCCACGCACCCGCCAGCGGAACGACGACCATCTGCACGTGCCACTCTCCCCCCATAGCGAACCATCCTAACCACCAGGGCAACGCAACCGCACCTAGTAAACGTGGCCACGTGTATTTGGCAAATGTAGGGTACTGGTGCAGCAAAGCCAGCCCACACCAGACGAGCACAACCAACCATGCCGACAGCGGCAACGTAGCGCCCAGCGCAATAGCGAGCAAGGGCGGCCATACCAGACGCACAGGGGATGCGTCAGCGGGAACCGCGACAGTCGTCCAAAAAGCCCCTAACAGCACCGCTGCGCCCACCGCCGGCAGGAGACCTTTCCACGTCCCATCCCCCCACGCGGGTGCAGCCGCCCACGCACCGACGAGCACCACCATGGGCGCTACCCACCAGCCACGCAAAGAAACCGCCCCGCGCAAATCAACAAGCGCGAGGCGGTGGTCAGCGTCCCTGTTGGCAGAAAACAGATGCACTCCCATGACACGTGTCTGTATCAGAGGCCAAACCCCGGTGGGAGATCGAACGGTAGTCGCATCCGACGTTTGCCCCCCTTGCCGCTCAACTGCTTGATCATCTTCTGCATCATGCGGAATTGCTTGAGTAACTCGTTCACATCCTGCACCGTCGTTCCGCTCCCGGCAGCAATGCGGCGCTTGCGGCTGCCGTTGATGATACGCGGGTTGCGCCGTTCTTCGCGTGTCATCGAACTGATGATCGCTTCGATTTTCTTCAGCTCGCGTTCCGTTACATCTGCTGGCAAGGCGTTCTTCAGCCCACTCATGCCGGGAATGAGCTCCAACAATTGTGTGAAGGGGCCCAGTTTTTTCAACTGCTGCAATTGTTCTAGAAAATCTTCCAAATCGAACTCACCCTGGAGCAGCCGTTTTTCCAGTTTCTGGGCTTTGGTTGCATCGATCGTCTGCTCGGCTTTCTCGATCAGTGTCAAAACATCGCCCATGCCCAAAATGCGCGACGCCAGGCGGTCGGGGTGGAAGGGTTCGAGCGCATCCAGTTTCTCGCCCACACCAAGGAACTTGATCGGCACTCCGGTTACCGCGCGAATGGAGAGCGCCGCCCCACCACGTGCGTCGCCATCCACCTTGGTGAACACAATCCCCGTCAAGCCAATGCGCTTGTGGAACGTATCCGCCACGTTGACGGCTTCCTGTCCAGTCATCGCATCCGCAACGAGCAAGATTTCACGGGGGTTGACACGCGCTTTGATCTCTTCCAGCTCTTTCATCAAGGCGTCGTCGATTTGCAAACGCCCGGCCGTATCCACAATCACAACGTCGTATGCCTTGTGTTTGGCTTCGCGTACACCACGCTCGGCAATGTCTGGTGGCGGTGGTTCCGTACCCTCGCTGTGAACGGGAATTCCCAATTGTTCGCCCAGCACTTCCAATTGCTTCACAGCCGCAGGGCGGTAGGTGTCGGCGGCAACCAGCATGGGGCGATGCCCCTGTTTACGCAACCAGTTGGCGAGTTTGCCTGCGGTCGTCGTCTTCCCAGACCCCTGCAAGCCAACCAGCATGATGACAGTGGGTGGCGGCCCCGACAGGTCGAGCCGCCCGGCTTCGCCCAGCAAGTCGATCAGTTCTTCGTGCACAATTTTGACAACCACCTGCGCAGGCGTCAGGCTTTTGAGGACCTCGGCGCCGATGGCCTTTTCCTTTACGCGCTTGACGAAATCGCGCACCACCTTGAAGTTGACATCGGCCTCCAACAGCGCGATTTTGACTTCGCGCATGGCCGTGTCAACGTCCTTTTCGGTCAATTGCCCTTTGCCTGCCAGGCGGTCGAAAGTACTTTGAAGTTTTTCGCTCAGTTCATCGAACATCTCAATCCACCTATCCCTTCCCTGGGTTCTCGGTGCGCGGATTGTAGCCCAGACATGGACGAGCGTCAATCACTTCTCAGGCCACACTCGAAGAAAACGAAAACCTGACAGTCGTTTCCAAACCTGTCAGGGATTGTCTCACCACTACAACGTGTATCTGCATGTTATTCAAAGGTGAAACGTTTGTAGCGCATGGCAACGTTCTGTACAAGCCCCAACCCAATCGACATTGTGATGAGATTGCTCCCGCCATAGGAGAACAGTGGCAATACGACGCCTGTTGGTGGCACAAGTCCCACGTTGACGCCAATATTCACCACCACCTGGAAGAAGATCATGAACATCACACCCACGACGATGAAGCGCCCATAGCGGTCAGTCGCCCGTTGCGCAATCCCCAACAAACGCCAGAGTAACAGCGCAAACAGGGCAATCAGCAAAACCGCGCCCACAAACCCCAATTCCTCAGCCACAACGGTGAAGATGAAGTCTGTGTGGCGCACACGCAGATAGCCCAACTGGCTCTGAGAACCATGCATGTAGCCCTGCCCCCACAATCCGCCAGACCCAATCGCAATGCGACTTTGCACTAGGTTGTAGCCCTCGCCCAAGGGGTCGGCAAGTGGGTCGAGGAAAATGAGCACACGCCGGCGCTGGTATTCTTGCAGCACCTGAGTCCAGATGAAGGGGATGGCGGCACCAGCCGTGACACCCGCGCCCACCAGATAGCGCCAGGGCAAGCCAGCTACGAATACCATGCCAGCCCAAATAGCAAAAAGCGACAATGCCACCGACAAGCTCGGTTGCAAAAAGATGAGTCCAGCAGGAATAGCCGTGAGGATAAATGAAACCAGCAATGCCTGCCAATCGAAAGGGCGGTTGCCCAGGTAGTGAGCAAGGGTGAGAATCAACACCAGTTTGGACAGTTCGGACGGCTGAATGGTGAAAAACATGATGCTGAACCAGCGCTGCGCCCCAAACGACGTGGCCCCCAGCGCGAGCACGACAACCAGCACCACCACGATGGCGACATAGAAGAAACGCACAAAATAGCCAAGCAAGCGATAATCAATGGCGCTGGCGATCAACATGCCAGTCAGGCCAATGGCAATCCAAATCAACTGGCGTGTCACGAAGGGCATTTGCCCATCTTCGGGGGCGGGTTGTGCGCTGTAAATCATCAAGACCCCAAAGGTCATGATGACCAGCACGAGCCCGAAAAGCGCATAATCGAAGGCATTGAGTGCCCGCCGCATAAGTCTGTTACTCCTGCACGTGGGATGATGGTGTTTTCTTCACACGCCCACGGAACGGGATATTGGCGACGAGCATGGCCTCGCGTCCTTCCTGCGCCAGGTGCAGTTCGATGCCGTCCCGCTCGATTTCAATGTAGCGCGAAAGCACGTCCACAATTTCATCACGCAGGGTATCGAGCAATTCAGGCGACAATCCTGCACGATCGTAGATGAGCACCAGTTGCAAGCGCTCTTTGGCAACATCACGGCTCGAAGGGCGTTTGCCAAATAGTCGGTCGAAAATACCCAAGTGTGCCCTCCTTTTCACGAACGCATGAATTTCAGCAAGCGGTCGATCAACCCTTCCTCTCGCAACGGCTCGAAGGGGATTTGTTCGCCACGCAAACGCCGTGCAATGTTCAAGAACGCACGTGCAGATGGCTGCCGTTCATCGAAGACCACGGGTGTCCCCCGGTTGGTGCTCACGATGATAGAGTCATCATCAGGGACAATGCCAATCAGGTCAATGGCCAGAATTTCGAGCACATCGCTCACATCGAGCATATCACCGCGCCGTACCATATCGGGTTTGACGCGGTTGAGAATCAGCGCCAGCGGCCCTTTTTCGGCCGCTTCCAGCAAGCCGATGATGCGGTCGGCGTCACGCACAGCGCTCACCTCGGGTGTCGTGACGATGAGCACACGGTCGGCACCGGCAATGGCGTTGCGAAACCCCTGTTCGATGCCAGCAGGCGAATCGACAAGCACATAATCGAAGTGTGGGCGCAGAGCATCGCAGATTTCCGCCATCTGGCGCGGCGAGACTGCCGATTTGTCGCGTGTTTGCGCCGCGGGGAGCAAATGCAATTCCGGCAATCGCTTGTCACGAATCAAGGCTTGTCGCAAACGGCATCGCCCTTCCACGACATCCACAATGTCGTACACGATGCGGTTTTCCAACCCCATCACGACATCCAGGTTGCGCAAGCCAATATCCGCATCGATGGCAACGACTGAATGCCCAAGTAACGCAAGCGCTGCCGCCAGATTCGCTGTCGTGGTCGTTTTTCCTACACCACCTTTCCCCGACGTAATGGTGATGACAGTTCCGGCCATACCAACTCCTCTTGTGCATTCCTCGATATCGACATGGCACTATGCTACTGTTGCTTGCACAAACTGGCAAAGCAGGCCAGCGCCTGTCGGTTTTTACGCGCACTTTTGTTGAAATCCTGCTGATTCAGCGGCCAAGTGACAAGGCTTCGACAACAATGGCGCCATCGACAGCCCGTGCAATCTCAGGTTGAGGGCGTTGGCGTTTCCAAAAATGCCAGCGCGGGCGTGGCTGGTCGTCCGGCGCACGTCCTATCAATCCGCCAATGCGGAGTTGGGTAGGTTCCAAACGGAGCGCGACTACGACGGCGGTTTCGTCGCCAAACGCGCCAGCATGAACCAGACCGCGCAATGTTCCCCAGACGAACACATCACCCCCAGCAACGATTTCTGCACCTGCGTTGACATCGCCCCACACCACGACACTGCCTTCGTATGCAACGCGCTGCCCGCTTCGCAGAGTGCGGCGAATCAGCAACGCCGGTGTGCCTTCTTCGGATGCTATGATGGTGTCGCGGGCATGTGTGGGCACAAAGGGGAGTTCCAACCCCAGGGCATGCGCAGCGGCGCGCGTGTCGGGATGATGCCCACGCAGGGCGATAGGATGCAACGCATGGGCTTGCAGGGTTTCGATCACACGTTGTAAAAAAGCGTGCTCGAACGCGTGTTCGCCCGTTTCGAGAATGACCTGCCCCCCACGAAAGAAGGAACCATGCTGTTCAAGATAGGTTTGCAACGCGGCAATCGTTTCATCCAGCGATGTGGCCTCGTTGTAGAGCACATCCAACGCAAGCACCAGGCCGTCGCGCTCACCTTTGATTGGAATCGACATAGGGTCTCTCTCCTTGGGCTTGGCACACAGCCGAGCACTGCTCAGTTCGTAAATTCTACCACATATTGCTGAGAGGACTCAATGGACAATGTCAGATCGGGCGTGCCGGGTAAGTCGGGCGCTGAAAGACGCCAGACCGAGGAGATTGCGGGGGTAAGGAAGTCGTAGTAGAAGGTGCCATTGGTATCGGTCATCAGGTAGGTGGCAGGGGAATCGCTTTCTTCGGGTGTCAGCACCAGGCGTACATTGGCCACAGGACGACCGCTCACATCGCGCACGGTGCCGCGCAAGACGCTCAATTCGGCCTGGTTGGGCAATGTGCGCACCAGCTGTACCTTGAACGGGCGTGTGCTGGAAAGGTTTTCGGGTTGCAAGGGGGGCAAGAGCGTTTGGACCACTTCGTCGGTGGTTTCAGCGCGTCCTGCTTCGACAGCCGGTGCCGCCACAGGGAACGGTGCTCCCGCAGCACGGTTCGGACGCACTTCGAACCAATAGCGCAAAATGTCCGCCGCAATGGGAGCAGCGACTTTGGACCCTTCAAGCACATCGCGACCATTGCCATGCACGAATACAATGAGTGCAATTTCTGGATTTTCGTAGGGGGCAAACGCCACAAACCAGGCATGCGTCACCAGGTTGCCTTCGTCATTACGCTTGCAATCGCTCAGGTCGGGCAATGGGTCGCAATACTCCGCTGTCCCGGTCTTCCCGGCAATCGCCACACTGGTGGGAAGGCCAGCATAGCGCGCTGTCCCGTCGGAACGCTGGACCACCGCCAACATCCCTTCACGCACAGTTTCCAGGTGCTCGGGGTCTACGGGGATTTTACGGATGACGTCGGGCGTAAAGCCCTGCACCACGTTGCCATCCGCATCCTGAATTTGATAGACGAGCTGAGGGCGATAGAGAGTGCCACCGTTGGCGACTGCGGCCGTCACATTCACCATTTGCAAGGGCGTTGTTGTCAGAAACCCCTGCCCAATGGCCATGTTGTAAGTATCCCCGGTCGTCCATGTTTCGCCCCACGTGCGACGCTTCCAATCGGGTGTGGGTACAAGCCCAGCCGATTCGCCCGGCAAGTCAATACGGGTAGGTTGCCCCAACCCAAACAACGCGGCGTATTGTGCTAGCTTTTCGATCCCCAACCCCTCAATTTCACCGGGAAAACCACCTGCCACCTTGTAGAAGAAGACGTCCGACGAGCGTGCGAGCGCATCGATGACATTGACGCGCCCATGCCCACTGCGCAACCAATCATAGAAAGGTTGTGCCAGTTCCTTGTTGTCGGGGTCGTATTTGTTGGGCAAGTAGATAATGCCAGGCGCATCGAGCCGTGTCTCGCGGGTAATGATCCCTTCTTGAAGAGCAGCAGCAGCCGTCACAAGTTTGAAAATCGAGCCTGGTGGGAACCCGTAGGCACTGACCGCCATGTTGAGCATAGGGGTTCGGGGGTCGTTCAACAACTGCTCGTAAGCTGATGGTGAGATACCCCCCACAAAGACATTGTTGTCATAGCTTGGCAGAGAAACCAGCGCCAGCACCTGCCCGTCGCGCGGGTCAATCGCCACAACAGCACCACGCGGGCTCCCGACGGCTTCCAAACCTTTGCGCAGCGCCTCGGTGGCGTAACGTTGCAAATCCATGTCAATGGTGAGAAAGAGGTTATGCCCCGGCTCGGGCGGCGTTTCATCGAGCACGCGCACTTCGCGCCCAATCACATCTTTCTCGACAAGGCGAACCCCTTTCTTTCCGCGCAGCTCACGTTCCAGGCTGGCTTCGACCCCGCTGACGCCAGCCTCATCGTTCAACTCGTAATTATCGCTGGCAGAAGCCTGTGCAAGAAACGTTTCGTTCACAGGCAAAACGAAACCAAGGAGATGGCTGAAAAGGGGGCCATAGAGGTAATGCCGCCGCGCACGCGATTCGACGAAAACGCCTGGCAGAAACGGCGCTTCCTGCTTGAGTTGAAACGCGATGTCTTTGTCCACATCTTTCTTGACGATGATGGGACGATAGGGTGCAAACGTAGCGCCAACTTGGAAGCATTCTTTCAAACCAGGTTCGCCACATTCGGGGTCGAGTGGCTGTGGTGCATTGGATGGTTGGGTGGCGCTAGCTTGCGCCAAGGCTATCTCATTTGTGAGCGGCACGTCTACCAGAGAGGCAACCGTCGTCAAAACATGGTCAACCGCCTCTTCGGGGACAGCGCCGGGCACAATCAGCACATCAAAAGTAGCTTCATTGCGCACCAGGATATGCCCTTCGCGATCGTAGATCACGCCACGGGGTGCAGGGATGGTTTCGATGCGCAAGCGGTTGCCAGCTGCCTGAAGCCGGTATCGCTCTCCTTCGATGAATTGCAATTGCCACAACCGCACAATGAGAATGAAGAAGACGACTGCCAGTACGCCACGCAACACAAACAGGCGCACTGCCTCGCGGCGCACGTTTTGAATTGGCTCGTCGTGATAGACCGGTTCCATTTGATTGCTCAATACTGCCGCTGCTCGATGCGTTCAAGCAGATGATGGAGACGCAAGCTCAGTACATACACGAACGGCATGAGCAGGGTGTTATAGAGCGCGGCTCGTCCCCCCGTTTGCAATGCAAATGTGATGCCAATTGGCCATTGCAACGTTCGGAGCATCACAAATGCGAGCATATAGTACAAAAGTGTAGCCAAAAAGCCAACCAATAGTGGCAAAATGAAAGTAGAGCGCAAGATATTCACTTCCCCCAATCCGGTAATGAAGGCAACCAACAACAATGGCATGGTGAAAACGCCAAAAGGGGCAGCGGAAAGCAAATCCAGGAAGAAGCCCCCCAGAAACGCCAGGATGACACCCTCACGAGTACCGCGGAGCAAGCTCCACGCCACCACAATAAGCAACACCAAATCGGGATGAACACCACCAATGGCAAAGTGATGCGCCCATGTGGCCTGCACAATCGCGGCAACGAGCATCGCGAGAATGGGCATCCACCACATCATCGCACTTCTTCCTCGGCAATGGGGCGAAATTCACGCACGACGAAAACGTATTCGACATTGTTGAAGTCCACTGGCGAATCAACGATGGCCTCTTGATACGGATTGACATCCTTGCGAATCACGTCGCGCACTGTACCAATGACGAGCCCTTTGGGAAATTGCCCGCCAAGCCCCGAAGTGAGAATGATATCGCCAGGTTCGACACTCTGGTCATTGTCAATGTAGCGCATCACCAGCCCGGTTCCAGTCCCTTCGACGATACCCCCGGCACGACTCTGTTGGTCGAGGGCAGCCACGGCACTCGTCTCGTCGATGATGAGCATCACTTCTGCCCAACGCTCGCCAACATCAACGACACGCCCCAACAACCCACGTGCGGTCACCACTGGCATACCAACGTCTACCCCTTCGGCTCGTCCCTGGTTGATGCGCACAGCACGCACCAGGTTGTTGGGGTCGGTACTGACCACCCGTGCCGGTGTCTCGTTGCGGGTGACCTCAGCCACAAGCAGCAAATAATTTGGGTGGGCATTTTTGAATTCGAGGAGTGCTCGCAACTGGTGATTTTCGTTTTCGAGTTCGATCAAGCGGGCATTGAGCAACGCGAAGTCGTCCAGTTGGCGACGTAATTGCTCGTTTTCGGCTTTCAATGTCGTGAAGTGAGTAAGCGCAAAGCGCCATTCGCCCAAAAAATCCACACTTTCGGTGAAAAAGGCACTGATGCCGGCCAACCAACCACGGCCGGTGCGTTCATTGCCTCGCAGAACACCACTGCGGTCCACAAAAATGAGCACAATGGTGACAAGCAGCAAGATGGCAATTGGCGTTGATTGCCGCCGGAGTTGAAACATGGTGCCCTATGGCTAGTACGGTGTGACTGGGCGATGCGGCAGTGCCTGCACCTTTTTCAACAAGTCGGCACGTTCCAGCGCATGCGCGCATCCGCGCACGACACAGCTAAGGGGGTCGTCGGCCACATAAACACGCATGCGTGTTTCATCAGTCAAACGTTGCGCCAGTCCCTTCAACAAGGCACCACCACCCGCCAGCGCAATACCATTTTCCATGAGGTCGGCAACCAGTTCAGGAGGCGTCTGATCGATGGCAGCGCGTGTTGCTTCGACAATCGCTCCCACCGGCCCACTAATGGCTTCGCGAATTTCGATACTCGTCACTGTAACGGCTTCGGGAAGGCCAGTAATCAGATTGCGGCCGCGAATTTCCATGGTCATTTCATCTTCCAGCGGGTACGCGGAACCGATTTGAATCTTGACACGCTCCGCCATGCGAGGCCCAATAAGCAGATTGTAACGCTGACGGGCGTAGTCAATGATGGCTTCATCCAGCTCGTCCCCGGCGATACGAATGGAATTGTTGACGACAATTCCCCCCATGGAAATGACCGCAATTTCCGTCGTACCCCCACCAATGTC
Organism: Ardenticatena sp.; assembly: GCA_015487975.1. Classification (GTDB taxonomy): domain Bacteria; phylum Chloroflexota; class Anaerolineae; order Ardenticatenales; family Ardenticatenaceae; genus Ardenticatena. The sequence goes on along the minus strand of WFOS01000045.1, from coordinate 1,668 downwards.
CACCACCATGCTGCCCACGCTTTCGGTAACCGGCAGCCCCGAACCAATGGCCGCGGCCATTGGCTGTTCGATCAAATGCACTTCACGCGCCCCCGCGCTGACAGCCGCATCACGCACCGCGATACGCTCGACTTCCGTCACACCACCAGGAATCCCGATGACCATGCGCGGCGAGACTGGTAAAATCGTGCGTTCATGCACCTTCTTGATGAATTCCGAAATCATGGCGTGGGTCACATCAAAATCGGAGATGACTCCATCACGCAAGGGGCGTACCGCGACAATATGGGCTGGTGTCCGCCCGACCATCTCTTTGGCATCAGCCCCTACAGCGAGCACCTGCCCGTTGCGCTTGTCCACAGCAACAACGGAGGGCTCGTTGATGACAATACCTTGCCCACGCACGGCAACGACCGTATTGGCTGTGCCCAAATCCATGGCGATATCACGCGAAAACAGGCCAAATAGTTTGCTCAGTGGACTAATCACGTTTCACTCCTCATCCGTTCACAGATGGCCTACATTCTAGGCATTTCCCTAACACAAGCAAAGCCCGGCCATAGCGACCGGGCTTGTTTATGCTCAAAAATAGATGTGCAGGCTTATTCTTCTTCTTCGCGTTCGCCAATGACTTCCACTTCGCCAGCCTCCGGCGCTTCAGCCCCCAATTCGGCTTCGAGTGCTTCTTCTGTGCGAAGCGGTTCAAGCACCGCTACGGCAACGTCAGCATCGGTAATGACTTCAACACCTTCGGGCACAGGCAAATTATCAACAGTCAACACATCACCCACTTCTTTGAGCAGATCAGTGACATCCACTTCGATGGACGAAGGCAAATTGGCAGGCAACGCTTCCACTTCGACTTCTTCCAACACCTGGCTCACAATGGCAATGTTCTGCGCCACGGGGGCTGGTTCACCAGTAAGATGCACAGGCACTTCGATGCGAACAGTCTCATCCATGCGCACTGCCAGGAAATCAACATGGATGAGTGTATGACGCACCGGGTCACGTTGCACATCACGCACAAGCACGCTCACTGGACGCGAGCGGCCTTCGATGTGTAAATCAATCAAGTGCGAGACACCCGCTTTTTGCAGCGCTTTGCGCAACTCGCGCACATCAACCTGAACAGAAATGGGGTCTTCCAACGCAGCGCCATACACCACACCGGGGATCAATCCTTGGCGGCGTAGCTGCTTGACTTTCTTTCCAAGCACCGTGCGGGGTGCGGCCTTCAATTCGATTCCCATAACGCTACCCTCTTCCTTGCTTCTCACACCGGCAACCGCCGATGCTATATCTGCATGTGTTCATAAGGAATGGGCGCCAAAGCGCCCACAATCGGCGAGCCATTGTACAGAAAAGTGCGAAAAGGTCAAACGTCTTCGAAGAATTGTCGAACAGAACAGCAAAAAACCCCCGCCGAGGGGGTGTTGCTGTTGGAGGGGGGGAGGGAAGAACGGTGACGAATTGGTTGCGAGCCCTTTTTTCGGAGAGTTGCCTTGCGGCGGTTCACAGGAGGTGTTTCCTGTTTTCGTCCCCCGTTCTTCCCTGTGGGGGTAGGTGTGCATACACAGTATAGCAACTTGAAATGCGTTTGTATAGGTACACGTGTACTCAATTTATGAGTACATTTGTACTCATCGCTTTTTGTGAATTCTAACT
>WFOS01000044.1 GCA_015487975.1 Ardenticatena sp. | reverse complement strand
CCCCCAGGCCGTGCAAGCAGACCCCGCACAGCAGGAGGGGGGAAAAGGGGGCTCGTGACCGCCCGCAGGTGCGACGCATCTGGGAGATGCGTCGCACCTGCCGCAGCCCCTTCCAGCGCGCTATGACGACCCAAGCGCCGGCCTCTGGCTCACCCCTGCCCCCTTCCGCGTCACCCTGGCCGTGCCGCTTTCGTTGCCATGAGTGGACGACGATTACAGATCGAATGGCAAGAAGAGGTGGGCGGCAGGGGCAACCGCCGACATTGACACCAGCCCAGCAAGAAGCATTGAAAGCGCGGGCGGCAGAAGGGGCCTTTCGGACGATATACGATGCCGTCGAGTGGGTGCGAGAGACGTTTGGGGTGGCATACACCTATTGGGAGATGTGGTCTTGGTTCGAACGACAGCAGATCGAACGAAACGTTTCCCGCTCCCAGGCCGTGCAAGCAGACCCCGCACAGCAGGAGGGGGGAAAAAAGGAGACTCGCAGCCGCCTTCTCGCCGGAACCGAATCCTGTGGAGTGGCCTTTCAAGAGATACGTCGTCGCGTCGAAGGGTGAGTCTGTCCAGACCTCGCAGCGAAGAAGCGCGCTGTCGAAGCCGTCTTGGAAGATTTTGCTGCTCATCCGGAGCAAATCCGACAATTGACGTATTGGTCCTGGATTTCCGAAACAGTTCGAATGCTTCCTCAAAACATGTCTTTACCATGAGCAATTGGTATTACGAAGCAGCCAGGCAGGCATTGCAGCACGTACCGCCCCCCTAAGCCCCAACAGCAAGACCTGCCGAGCGACACTCCCCGGCAGGTCTTGTTGTTCGTCCTCTGGTTTTTGTGAGGCGAGCGTCAAATCGTTTCGAGCGCTTGCGCCAAGTCGGCAATCAAGTCGTCCACATGCTCGATGCCCACACTAAGCCGCACGAGAGAATCCCCAATCCCCAACGCAGCGCGCCGTTCAGGCGGCAAACTGGCATGCGTCATGATGGCGGGGTGCTCGATGAGCGATTCAACGCCCCCCAAGCTTTCCGCCAGGGTGAAGAGCCGCACCGTACTCAGAAAGCGGCGTGTCCCTTCCAAATCGGTATCCAGCAGGGCAGTGACCATCCCGCCAAAGCCCCGCTGCTGACGCCGTGCCAACGCATGCTGGGGATGGCTGGGCAGGCCGGGGTAATAGACACGCTGCACCTTGGGGTGTGCTTCCAGCCACGTGGCAATCCGCATCGCATTCGCCTGATGGCGGTCCATACGCACATGCAGCGTTTTGATTCCGCGCAACGTGAGCCAGCAATCCATCGGGCCGGGCACCGCTCCCACAGCATTCTGCAAGAATTTGAGTCGCTGGAACAGGTCGTCGTGGTTGGTCACAATCGCGCCCCCGACCACGTCGCTGTGCCCGTTCAGGTACTTGGTGGTGCTGTACAACACCATATCCACCCCAAATTCGAGAGGGCGCTGAAAATAGGGACTGAGGAACGTGTTGTCGCACACCACCAATGCTCCGGCAGCATGGGCTTTGGCTGTGATTGCCACCAGGTCTACGATTTTCAGCAGGGGATTCGTGGGCGTTTCCACCCACACAATGCGTGTATTGGGCTGCAACGCATCGTCCAGATTGTCGGGATTGGTCATGTCCACATAGGTAAAATCCAGCCCGAGCTGGCGCAGCACCTGCTCGAATAAGCGTACCGTGCCCCCGTACAGGTCATCCATGGCCACCACGTGGTCGCCTTCACGCAAGAGCAACATGATGGTGGTAATGGCGGCCATGCCCGAGGCGAATGCCAGCCCATAGCGAGCACCATCCAGCGAGGCCAGGTTGGCTTCGAGTGTGTGGCGTGTCGGGTTGTCGGTACGCGAGTATTCGTAGCCCTTGTGCTCACCTGGCGCACGTTGCGCGTAGGTGGATGTTTGGAAAATCGGGGGCATCACTGCACCCGTCGTCGGTTCGGGCGACTGCCCTCCGTGAATGGTCAGCGTTTCGATGTGCAGATTGGTTTCGTGATGCATACTCGGCTCCTCATCGAGACTGCGGGATTAGCGCAGTTGTTTCGCCATGTAATCAATCAAGTCAATCTTGGTGAGAATGCCCGCCACGGTATTATCGTTGTTGACGACAACCACCACATTGGATTGCACAAAAGCCTCGGCGAGCGCATCTACACTGGTTTCGGGCCCCACCAATGGCACACTGGTGGAGATGATGTCTTCGATCGTCTCATCGCGAGCGTGGGTGTGCGTGGCACTCAACAGATGTTCCAGCAAATCCATTTCGCTGACCACCCCGATGTAGCGCCCTTCCTCGTCCACCACGACCACTTGCGAGATGTCGTACTGCTTCAATTTGCGAATCACATCCACTTTGCGGTCTTTGGGTGTGGCGGTAATCACTTCTTGATCGCCTTTGAGTGCGAGCACATCCACCACACGCCCTTCACCCAGCAGGCTGTAATCGAGGAAGCGGTTTTCGCGCATCCAATCATCGTCGAAAATCTTGCTGAGATAGCGCGAGCCACTATCGGGCAAGATGACCACAATCACATCATCGGGGTTGGCTTCACGTGCCACTTGCAATGCGGCCCAGACCGCCGAGCCGCTCGAACCACCGCAGAAGAGCCCCTCCTCGCGCACCAGGCGGCGCGTCATGAGGAAACTGTCGCGGTCGGATACCTGAATCACGCGGTCAATGTAGTCAAAGTCCAGGGTGCCCGGCAAGATATCTTCGCCAATCCCCTCGACCTTGTAGGTATGTGCCGGTGGCATTTCGCGAGTGTAGAAGTAATCGTGCAAAATCGAGCCAATGGGGTCCACCCCAATGACCTGGATGTTGGGGTTCTGCTCTTTGAGGTATTTGCCAGTGCCGGTAATCGTCCCACCAGTGCCCATTCCAGCCACAAAGTGCGTGATTCGCCCTTCGGTCCCTTCCCAGATCTCGGGGCCGGTGGTGTAGTAGTGTGCGATGGGGTTGGCGGGATTGTAGTACTGGTTGGCAAGAATGGCATTGGGTGTTTCTTCGACGATTTGCTTCGAGACGCTGTAATAACTGCGCGGGTCGTCGGGGGCAACCGCCGTGGGGGTGATGACCACACGTGCCCCGAAGGCACGCAACAGGCGAATTTTTTCTTCGCTCATCTTGTCAGGCATGACGAAGACGGCACGATACCCCTTGACAGCCGCAGCAATTGCTAGGCCAACCCCTGTGTTCCCCGAGGTGGCTTCGACGATGGTGCCGCCGGGCTTCAAAAGGCCGCGCTTTTCGGCATCCTCCACAATGGCGATCCCAATGCGGTCTTTGACCGAGCCACCGGGATTCATGAATTCGCATTTGACCAGCACGGTCGGTTTGAGCCCGCGCGTCACTTTTTTGAGTTTGACGAGCGGGGTACGGCCAATGGTATCGAGAATGCTTTCATACACCCCATGCGGCAGGGTGCCCGTCGGCGGCAGCCAAACAGGTTCAGCGACCTTCAACATGACAAGCCTCCTTGCTTGAATTCACATTATGTCGTTCTGAACACCTGGCGCTGTATTCACGTTTTCGCCAGTTCGCCTTTCAGGTACGCAATGGCTTCAACCGGCGTGGGGTCCACACCGTTGAGCATCGCCTGGTAGTAGCTCACGTAGTCGCCCAGCCAGATGAGCGCCAGCAGTTCGGCCAGTGGTGTTTCGGCGGGGACATGGATATCACGCTGCTGAATGCCTTCGCGTTCCACGAGTTCGCGCGTAATCTCAAAGCGGCGTCTGTTGCGTGCATGGTAGAAGGACGAGCGCAGGTTGGTCACACGCAAGTGGGGCAACAAGGCTTTCGGGTGGGGCAGCCCTACCACCACATTGTGATTCAGTTCGGGGATTTCGTTCCACACCGCCCAGGCTTTGCTGTTTTCGTTGATTTGGGTGGTCCAGCGGCGGGCAACAGCGCTCAAATGCTCGGCACCAAAGATGACGGGAAGCCCATCAGCGTACCAAGCGGCCAGTTGCTTGGCACTGTTTTCACTCGTCGGCACATCGGGCTGCCAGGCGCTGCCCACATCTTTCAGATGGCGTACCGCTGCCATGAGCGTTTCGGTGGGGTCGGCGATGAAGCCCAATCGGCTCAGTACGCCCAGCAAAAGCGTGAAGCTGTACCCTAGGGCGGCACGTGGTTGCGCAGCATAAGCGAAGCCGACCAGCGGTGCGCCTGTGGCAGTGGCATCTTCTGCCAGTTTTCCACCCGTGGTAATCGCCAGCCGGCGCGCCCCACGTTCTGCCGCCGCATGCCAACCACTCAACGTCTCTTCGGTGTTGCCGCTATAACTCGACGCAATCACGAGCGTGCGCTCGTTGACCCAGGCCGGCAAGCCATATCCACGGTGCACCAACACCGGTACGCGGCACGTCGCGTGCACCAGCCCGGCCACAAGGTCACCACCAATGGCGCTCCCCCCCATGCCCAGCACCAAGATGGCCTCTACCTGGTCGCTCAGCGTCCTCGGAATGACGGTGTTTTGCACCACGTCCCAGGCAGAAAGAATCTGTTGCGGAAATTCATCGATGCGGGCGAGCATGTTCTCGGGATCGAGCGTGGCAAATTGTTCGGGCGTATCCAAAATCGTTGTGTTCATGCGTCTTCGTCCTCCTCGACTTCGTCTTCATCGGGCGTCATGCCCAACCATGTGGCATATACCTCATCACGCGGCCAGCCCGACAACCGCGCCACCTGTTTGACAGCCCGCGAGCCGGTGATGCCCTCGGCCGCGAGCCGCCGCAAGGCGGTTTCCACCCGTTCGCGCGACCACTGGTCGGGGTCGGCGGGTGTTGCGGGTGGCGCGCCTTCCACCACCAACGTGATTTCGCCTCGCGGTGGGGTTTCGTGCACCATGGCCACAGCCTCGGCGAGTGTACCGCGCCAAAAGGCTTCGTGCAATTTTGTGAGTTCGCGTGCGATGACGATGCGCCGCTCGCCCCCGAGCAGAGCGGCCATATCTTCGAGGGTGGCTGCGAGCCGGTGGGGGGCTTCGTAGAAGATGAGCGTGTGCGGCCATGCCGCCAGGTCCTGCAAGCGAGCACGCCGTTCGTCGGGTTTGCGCGGTAAAAAACCAAAGAAGGCAAACGCCTCGGTTGGCAAACCACTCGCCACAAGCGCGGCAATCAACGCCGAAGGGCCGGGCAGAGGCGAAACCGTATGCCCGGCTTGCACCGCCGCCTGCACCAATTCGACACCAGGGTCGCTGATGCCGGGCATCCCTGCATCGGAGACCAGCGCGACGTCGCCACGTGTCAAGGCATCGAGAATCACGGGCAATTTGGCAAAGCGGTTGTGCTCATGATAGCTGGTGAGCGGCGTGTGGATGTCGTAATGGGCGAGCAATTTACGCGTGCGGCGCGTATCTTCCGCCGCAATCAACGCAACCTCGCGTAGGATGCGCAAGGCACGCAAGGTGATGTCTTCCAGGTTGCCGATGGGGGTACCAACAATGTAGAGTGTACCCACGCTTTACCCCTTGATGACCGCGAGCGGTTCCAGCCGCGCCACTTTGCGCGCAATGCCCGCCTTTTCGACCACATCCACCACTTCGACCACGTCTTTGTAGGCAAAAGGCGCCTCTTCCGAAAGTCCGCGCAGGCTGCCCGCCCGCACGACGATGCCACGTTTTTCCAGTTGCTGGCGCAAGGTGTTGCCCCCTATTGCCTTACGTGCCTGGCGACGGCTCATGTGACGGCCTGCGCCGTGGCAACTACTGCCAAACGTGTGCGCCATGGCGTCATTCGTGCCCACCATCACATAACTGGCTGTGCCCATGGAACCAGGCACCAGCACCGGCTGCCCCACATGGCGGTAGTCCTCGGGTACTTCGGGGCGTCCCGGGCCAAAGGCGCGGGTCGCGCCCTTGCGGTGTACGCACACCGTGCGCGTCACGCCATCAATCTCGTACTGTTCGATCTTGCCGATGTTGTGCGCCACATCGTAGACCTGGCGCACGTCCCATGGCAGCCCTTCGCGCATGAACACGTCTTCGAAGGCGCGGCGCACCTGAAAAGCAAGCATTTGACGGTTGGCGAAGGCAAAATTCGCACCGCAACGCATAGCGGCCAGGTAATCGCGCCCTTCGGGGGTATCGAGCGGGGCACAGACCAGTTCGCGGTCGGGCAGCGTGATGCCGTATTTGTGCACTGCCTGCTGGAAGGCATGCACATAATCGGTGGCAATTTGATGGCCATAGCCACGCGATCCACAATGAATTTGCACCACCACCTGCCCCTCGAAAAGCCCAAAAGCGGCTGCCGCCGCGCCGTCGTAAATGGCGCGCACCACATCGACTTCGAGGAAGTGGTTGCCAGCGCCAAGCGTGCCCAATTGCTGGCGTCCACGGTCGCGAGCAGTTTTGCTCACTGCACCAGGGTCAGCACCTTCGATGCATCCGCCTTCTTCGGTGTGTTGCAAGTCGTCCTCGTCGGCATAGCCATTTTTCAAGCACCAACGTGCGCCCTCGGCTGCAACCCGCTCGATTTCTTTTTTGGAAAGGGGAAAGTGCCCACCACGCCCCACACCACTCGGGCAGTACTGGTAGAGCAGCGTCGCCAGGTCTTCAAGATATGGCCGGGCTTCATCTTCGTGGACGTCCGATGCCAACAAGCGCACGCCGCAATTGATGTCGTAGCCAATGCCCCCCGGCGAAATGACGCCGTCGGGCAATGCGGTCGCTGCGACGCCGCCGATGGGAAAGCCATAGCCCTGGTGGATGTCGGGCATGGCGATCGCGTACTTCTGGATACCCGGCAACGTGGCCACGTTGATGAGCTGTTCCAGACTGCGGTCGTTCAACACGTCGTCCAACAAGGATTCGCTGGCATAGAGGCGCGCCGGTACACGCATATCAGCGCGATAGTCGGCGGGAATTTCCCACACATATTCGCTGATACGCTTCACATCACTTTTCCGCATCGATCTCCCCTCATTCGAGACACATCTACTGATCGGGATGCCAGTTCACATATTCCTCGCAAAACACGCCAAAATAATCTACCAGTTGATGATACCGAAGTGGATGATCATCAGGTAATTCCCAGACGTTTCGCACACGTTCGAAAATGCGACGGCGATAGGTGTTGACCGTATTCGTCGACAGGTGCAGTCGTGCCGCTATCTCGCCAGTCGAAAGCCCTTGTGCGTAAAGCGTCAACACATCGCGTTCGCGCCGTGAAAGATCTTTCCACACGGTTTCGCAGCGCTGACGATGTGCATTGTCCAGAATACGGCGCTGGCGATGCAGGACTTCTTCGCTCGAATACACCTGCTCCCCAAGCGGCAGTGGGAACGTGCGGCCCACCCCGAGAAAGGGCAATTTCACGAGATGCGCGCCATCTTCAGGGCGAGGGTGCAGACGCCCATCCCGCTCCACTGCCAGGCGCACGTCGCGAGGGGTGAAGACATGCCACACTTCGTCCACCTGGTACAGCGTGAACATGGCCGCGCTCAACGCCAGGGCACCCAGCAAGCGGGGGCCACCTGCCACCAAGAGATGCACGCGGCGACGCTCTGCCTTGTAGTACCTGAACAAATCCACGAACGTGCGCCAGACCGCTTCAGTGTCGGCGGTGCTGGCAACATGGTGCAAGGGGCGCGGTCCATCGTGCAAGGGGTGCGTGTGCAGTTGCATAGGGTAGCCGCCATACACGCCATGCCGAAACGCATCCGCCAGTGTGTTGAGCGCCCGCGCGATACGCGGGTCTTCATCGGAAAGATGCACCAGCACCACATCCGCTGGGCGAATGTCAGCCTGCAAAAACAGGTCAAGCGCGAAGGTAATCACCTGGGGTTTGCCCCCCAATGTGGCAATGAGCACATCGTTGTTCTGTGTCATAGGCATACTCACCATGTCGTTGTTTTTTGGCACATATCGCATATGTTGTAGCATACAGCCTACAAGGTTGGCAATCGACACGAGTGGAGACGGTGATGCCCCCCACGTATCCCGCTTTTTTCATCGGTGGTCCACCACACAGCGGCAAATCCATTTTCTCGTATCGGCTGAGCCAATTGTTGCGCCACTTGCGCGTGCCGCACTACTTGCTCCGCGCAGCACCTGACGGCGAAGGTGACTGGACCCGTGAGAGCGAGCAGGCGCTAGCACGCGCCCTGCGCGACAAGCGCTCCTACGAAACGCGCTTCGCCGAACGGGTGGCGCGTGTGCTGGCAAGTCGCCCGCAACCGTTTCTGGTGGACGTTGGTGGCAAAATCACACGCGAACAGGAACTGATTGCCACGCACTGTACGCATGCCATTCTGGTGAGCAACAACAGGAAAGACTTGCAGGCCTGGCATGATTTTGCCCGATGCATGGGGTTGCAAGTCGTAGGGCACTTTCATTCACGGCTGGATGCCACCGATACCCGACTTGGCACGGGGGACCCTTTCGAGGCCATTCTCAACCTGCGGGAAAAACAACCCGTCGAGGCTGAAACGGTGCTGGCCGAGTTCGCGCAGCGGCTGGCGGAGATCATCGGGCTCTCGGTCGAGGAGATGCGTGACGTGCATTTCAACACGCTTCCCGACCCATCGGCACGCATTCTCGATGTGGAACGCTTTGCCTCGCGCTGGGAACCTTCCATGCTGCCCCGTTTCCTCGAAGAAGAGGTGTTGCCATACTGCGAAGGCGATACGCTGGCCATCTATGGCCGTGCGCCAAACTGGGTGTATGCCGCTGTGGCAGCTGTGGCCCCCTCGCTGGCCTGGCAGTTCGACGCTACGTTGGGGTGGCTCCCCACCTTGCAGTTGTCCATTGGTCACGACCATGCACACAATCCCATCGAATGGACACACGCCGTGGAAGATGGCTGGCAATGGCTACGCGCACGGCCAAAACCACCGTTCATTGCCCGCAATGAGATGAACACCATCACGCTTCCAGCGCTCGAACCACTTTCCCTGGTATTGGAAGGGAAAATGCCCCATTGGTTTTACATTGGGGCAGCACGCGCCTATGCCTCTCACGTCCCACGCCTGGCTATCTTCCAGGCACAGCGGAGCGGGCTGGTGGTGGAAATCAGTGGGCAACAGCCTGGCTGTGTACACACGCTTCGCCATCCATTCGCCCAAGTGTAGGCAGAAAAAACTGCCAGGTCTTCGAGGACCTGGCAGTTTGCCTTTGCGCTCATCTTCTAGTATTCGATGCCGCCCCCACCATCGGCTTTCTGGAAGGGTTCCAATTCCAATTCGAGACGCTCGAAATAACTGTTGGGTTCGAGGGCGGGGTTGTCGCCATATTTCAGGCTGCGCACGCGGGCCCGCACGCGCAACGAAGCCGTTTCAAGTTCGAACGTTTCCCCTTCGCGTGCCACAATGACCTCGCCACGTTCGCTTAGTGCGGCAATCGCATCGGGGTTGTCGGCCAGGGCTTCGCTGACGAGCAGTTTCGTCACGGTTTGAATGTCGTCTTTGTCGAAGAGCCAGACTTCGAACGCGCCTACGTGTTGGTGCGGCTGATCGAGCAGGATGTCGCCCACCCCAACGCCACATTCACCGAGGTAGGTGTTGTCGGGCAGTTGGATGCTAAAACTCATGTCGAAATTATCACTGCCGTACTCGTAGCGGGTGGTAAAGCGCCCGATGCTCTTTTCGCCAACGGCGGGCATGGGGCCTGTTTCAGGCAATGGTTCTTCGTAGCCGCCAAACGCGCCTTCGGCCTCGGGTTCGACGGAAAGGTCGAGTGTGGGTTCGCGGCGGGCGCCCGGTTCGAACAATTCACCCGCTTTGCGGCGGCGGTTGGTCCAAAATTGCAAGGCCCCAACCGCGACGAGCAAAGCGACAACGCCAACCAGGCAGAGGCGAATCAGGGTACCGAACAGGCTGCCACCTTCTTCGGGTTGCTCAGCAGGTGGTGGCGTTTGCTCACCTGCGCCTTCACCTGTGGGCAGTTGTGTCGCGGCGCCCACGTCGATTCCGAAGAGTGCCCCAAATTGGCGTAGTTGCTCACGGTCGCTTTCGGTGGCGGCATCCTGATAGACGCGGTTGAGGAGGTCGGTGGCTTCTTCTTTGGAGAAGGAGCGCATGCGTTCCAACGCGAGTTCGCTATTTTGTTCGATGGCGTAGGCACGCGCTGCCATGAGCACCCATTGCTCTTTGTAATCTTGCCGCAGGTCAATGGGCAAAGCGTCTTTCCATTCAACGGGGTTGATTTGATAGGCATAGACAAGGCCCACAATCAGCCCAAGCACAAACCCAACCAACACGAGCCATTGTGGGACGAGATTGCGTGAGCCTAAACGGGCACGAGCGGCTTCTGGTCGCATAGAGTTTTCCTCCAACAAACGATATCTGGTTCAAGCAGGTGTCAGTCCGCCTTCATTGTATCACAGGGACAAACGAGAAAGCAAGTGTTTGGACACATTTTTTGTACGTTTTTGGTAAATTTTTAGTGCAAAATCGGTCAGGCCGATGTGCGAATGAGGTCGCGGGGGTAGGTCGTCAGCACGTCTGCGCCGTTTTCAGTCACGACAACGACATCTTCGACGCGCACGCCTCCCACATCCGGAATGTAGATGCCTGGTTCGACAGTGAAGACCATACCGGGTTCCAAGGGCGCCTGGTTGCCTTCGACGATGTACGGAGGTTCGTGAATGTCAAGCCCCAGGCCATGCCCAGTGCGGTGGATGAAATAGGCTCCAAAACCGGCTTCTTCGATCACACGACGGGCAGCGCGGTCTACGTCTTCGGCGGGAATGCCTGGGCGCACAGCCGCACGCCCGGCATCGGCAGCACGGCGGCAGACATCGTACATGCGCTGGATCATGTCGGGGACTGGGTCGAGTGCCAGACAGCGGGTTATGTCGCCGTGGTACCCATGGGCAACGCCACCACAGTCGATGATGACGACGTCGCCCGGTTGCATGGCGCGCTCGCTGGCATGGGCATGGGGATGAGCACTACGCGCCCCGGCCACCACCAGCGGTTCGAATGCCAGTCCCTCGCTTCCCAGTTCGAAGAAGGCCATGCGCAAGATGTTGGCAACGTCGCGCTCGGTGACGCCTGGGGCAACAGCCTCGACAGCACGTTGCAAAGCCGCTTCGGTGATACGGATGGCGTCGCGCAGGTGGGCGATTTCGTCGGCGTCTTTGCGCATTCGCAGGCGTGTCAGTAAGGGTTCGGCGGGCACAAAACGCGCACGGGGGGCAGCGTGTCGAATGGTTTCGGCTTCGCCATAGTGCATGTTGTTGAATTCGATGGCCCAACGAGCGCTTTCCCACCCATAGAGGTTGATCACGTCGCGCAGAAGTGAAGAAGGGCCATCTTCGTCGCGCCAGGTGAAGACGCGCACTGGAAGCCCATCCCATGCTGGTGCTTCCAACGCGGGGGCAATCACGACGGCTTCTCCCTCGGCGGGAATACAGAGCATGTGCAAACGCTCGCTCCGATGGAGTGCCACGGAAGCAGCGTAGGTGAGATTGGCGCCAGGAACGAGCGCTACCAGGTCGAAATCGGCGTCGGCGATGGCGGCTTGCAAGCGGTGCAAACGATGCGTTGTCATGATACGTGCTCCTCTCCTGCCAATCCTAGCGTTTCGGCGCATTCTTGCATGGCGTTGAGCACAAAGGCGATATGGTCATCGAGGGGGAGACCAAGCGCAGCCGCACCGGCTTCGATCTCTTCACGATTGACGCCGGCAGCAAAGCGTCGGTCTTTCCACTTCTTTTTGATGCTTTTGAGCGTCACATCACGGATGTTCTTGCTCGGACGTACCAGCGCCACGGCCGTAATCAGGCCGGTGAGTTCGTCCACGGCGTAGAGCGCGTGGTGCAGGCGCGTGGTACGTGGAACCCCTGTTTCGTCGGCATGGCTGAGGATGGCGGTGATGATGTCTTCCGGCCACCCTTCGGCACGCAAGATGTCAGCCCCTTTGAGCGGATGGTCGGGAATGGTCTGGTGCTTTTCGTAGTCGAAATCGTGGAGCAAGCCAACGATGCCCCAGCGCTCTTCATCTTCACCAAAGTGGCGGGCATAGGCTCGCATGGCACATTCCACGGCGAGCATGTGCTTGCGCAAACGCTCGGATTGGGTGTAGCGGGTCACCAGTTCCCAGGCATCCTCGCGTGTTTTGTGCATGGCTCTGTTCCTCCCAGGCTGTTATTTGGACCGTCCCGCTAGTCGGTCGTAGATACGGCGAATGCCCTGGCGGTAGAGATTGCGTTCTTCGTCGCGCCATTCGGGGTCGGTAGGCCATTCGTCGAAATAGGCCATCATCTTCGAGACGACTTCGTCGCGTGTACGCCCCTCGTCCACCAGACTTTGGATGCGTTCGCGCGTGACTTCGAGGTATTGGATGAGCGGCTCGACTTCGTCGGGCGTCATGGGGGCGCCTTGCCCTGGCACGATGATGTCCACTTCCATAACACGGATGGCTTGCAAGGTGGTAATCCAGGTGGAGATGTCGCACAAGCCCAGGTAGGGGCGATGCCCGTTGGTAACGACGTTCCCCGTGAAAAGGACGCGCACGTCGGAGACGTAGAGCCCCGCATTGTTGGGCGAATGCCCTGGCAGATGGATGAATTCGAGTTCGCGGCCGCCCAGGTAGATGGTGAAGCGGTCGTAGAGCATGAGATGCGGTTTGGGCAGGTTGAAATTTTCGGGAAGCAGGTCGGCCGCGGGTGGGTCGTATTTGATGATGCGTTTGCGCAAATGTTCTTTGGCTTTGGGCGTCATGCGGATTTTGTCCATGGTGGAATGGTGGGTAATGAGCGAGCCAGGCATGAAAAGCGCCCCCATGATGTGTTCGACAAGATGGTCGGTAAGCAGGACGAACTGGATAGGGCCGTAGGTTTGGGCTTCTTCACGCCAGGCAATGGCCTGCGATGGCAGCATTGGCGTATCTACCAGGACAACGCCGTCATCGGTTTCGACAAGCCCAAGATTGATGTTTTTGAAGGAGGGATGGTAGTAGACGCGATCGGCAACTTTGTACATACGCTTCGACTCCTTTGTGTCTGCTCCATGATGGCAGTGATGGACCAGGTTGTTCCCTGGCGTTTTGCCTGCCATTGTAGCACGAGTGAGGTATCCGACCAGCGCTTTTCGACAAGCAGGGTGGCAGTCGCGTGAAGGGGGGTGATGGTGTCAAGGTCGGTAATGGTGAGGCGCGAGGCCGTGCGTTCGGCGATGGCGAGCAACGGCGCCCAACGTGCCACCGCAGGAGAGGGCGGCGCGTCGCGCATGGGGCCTTGCACCCAACGACGAGCGTTTTGCACAGCCAGTAGCGTCGCCAGCCGAGCGCTGAGTTCGGCGTCGGTGGGAGCACCAGCACGCATGGCGCGGTCGAGGCGGCGCAACATGGCTTCGGCATCGTCCAGGTTGCCACAACGATGGGCCGTGTTGATATCGGCAAGCATGGTTTCGAGCACGATGGCGAAGGGGTCTTCGGTGGCGTGGGCGTACATGGCGACGTACGAGGGGGCCCACTCGTCAGGGGGTGGCGGCAGTTCACGCGCCAGCGGGTCGAACGTTTCCTGGTAGGTGCGCATGGCGTCGAAGATGCGCACGCGCAGATCGAACCAGCGGGCGATGGCGGGATCGTTGGGAATGGTGCGCAGCCAGGCGAGCCAGTCGCGTTCGAGTTGGGGATAGGTGCGCCTCAGGATACGCTCGGGCGCGTTGGCATCGGCGTAGAGCCGCTTGACAGTGTCGAGCCCGTAGGTTTCGACAAGATAGCCGACGAAACTCCCTGCTTCGATGTAGGCGACTTCGTGCTGGTAGGCGTACAAATTGGTGGCAAGGTCGGGAATGGAGACGTAGGTGGGCGAACGAGCCAGCGCGGCGGCGATGTGGTGGATGGGTTCGACGCCGTAGTGCCCGCCTGTGGCCCACACTGCTAGCCCTTCGGCCAGCAATGCGTTGATTTCGCTACCGTCGGAGACCAGGGGAGCAGTGAGGGCATGGGTGAGTTCGTGGTCGAGGTAGGCGGCGATGGGAATGCGCAGGTAGTTGCGTGCTGGCCAGCTGATGAAGACATCGCTGCCATAGGCGACGCCTCCTTGCCAGAAGATGCGTTCGACGAAGTAGATATCGAGCGAGGTTGTCACGGGCATATCAAGCCGCATGGCGATGCGCTCGAGGCTGGCCTGGGCTTCGCGGGCGAGGTCGGGGAGGTGTTCGGCGGCGTAGGTGCGGGGCAAGGCATACAGATGCAAGGGGGGCACGCTCAGGTACACCCACGGGACGTCGGCAAGTGTTTGCGCCGATGCGTGCCCCCAGCCCCAGGAGGTGCCAGGCACCAAGAGCAAGAGGAGGGCAGCGAATACCAGCCGCAGGCGGTTCATCATTGTCAGACTCCAAAACGTTCACGGATGTTTTGTCGCAGAATGTAGAGACTGAACGCGACCAGCATGAGCATCACAATGGAAGGGAAGAATTCGAGCACGATGACCACTGTCGCAAGGCTGGCCAACGCCAGACTGATGGCGCTGATGGTGCGTGTGAGCCGCCGACGAAACAGGCTTTCGACAAGAACGAAGGTGAGCATGGCCAGCAGGATGGCAGGCAGCCACCAGCTCCGTGGTAGGAAGAAGAGTGAGACGCCAATCAGGAAGATGAGGGAAGCACTGATGGTTGCCCAGAGTTCGGCAATGCGTGTGAAACGAATGTCCTGGGGGGTGAGGGGCTGGGGCGGGTGGCGCAAGTG
>WFOS01000043.1 GCA_015487975.1 Ardenticatena sp. | reverse complement strand
GTTCGACGCCAGCCACCTGCAACGCCCGCTCGATCATCGGCGCCGTGTGCTGTGTGTGGCGCACCCCCGCCGACCAGGTGTATTCCGCCAGAACTTCGTCATCACGCACCAAGGCCACACCAGCTTGGCGCGTGGCCGTATCAATCGCCAGAAGGAGCATGGTCTTCCCCCCTCAGCGTCCAAATGCCGCTTGTCGAAAAGCGTTCATCAAGTGCATCGCTCGCGCACCAACCGGTTTGATAATCACACGCCGTTTGGTCTCGTCGGCATGCTCGAAACGCACCCACAACCCTTCTGGAAACCAGTCGGGGGCTTTTTCAGCCCATTCGACTGCCACGACACCATCGCTGCGTTCCAGGTATTCTTCCAGCCCCACGGTTTCCAACTCGGTTTCGCTGTTCAGGCGGTACAAATCGGCATGGTAAAGCGGAATACGCCCTTCGGGATATTCGCTCACCAGCGTAAACGTGGGGCTTCGCACCGGGCGCTGGATGCCCAACCCTCGGGCAACCCCCTGCACAAAATGCGTCTTGCCCGCCCCCAATGTCCCCGTCAGCAAGAGCACATCGCCCGGTTCCAGCAACTGGGCCAAACGCGCCCCAAGGCGGCGGGTTTGTTCCACACTATGGCTGAAAAAATCAAGCGTATTGGGTTCGATGACAGGCATAGCCTGCTCCTCTATCCTCTTCTTCCTGGTGAACATTCTCCACCTGACACGGTCGCTGCTGGCGTCATTATACCTGTTTTGCAAAGGGTGGGTACTTGTTTGTTGCCGCGGAACAGACGTTGCATATCATAACGAGCGATTGTGCGAGAAAAGGAGTGGCTCATGGACCATTTATGGACCCCCTGGCGTATGGCATACATCCTGTCGAAAAAAGAACCTGGTTGCCCATTTTGCGCCGCCTTGGCCGATGACCGCGACGAAGAAACGTTTGTGCTTTGGCGCGGGGCACACTGTTTTCTCATTCTGAACCGGTATCCCTACAACAATGGGCACCTCATGATATTGCCCAACCGCCACATCGCCGACATTACCGACTTGAACGAGGACGAACGCCGCGAATGGATGCACTTGCTCGACGCTGCGGTGCGTGCCCTACGCGAAGCCTTCAATCCGCACGGATTCAACATCGGCGTCAACTTGGGGGAAGCCGCAGGCGCTGGCATTGCTGCCCACCTGCATCTGCACGTCGTGCCCCGTTGGGAAGGCGACACCAACTACATGACCGTCACCGCCCACACCCGCACCATCCCCGAATTGTTGCACGATACCTGGGCACGCCTGCACCCCATTCTCGAACGCCTGCTGGCACCACCCACCAGCCAATCATCGATGGAGTGATGCATGCACCTACTCACCTTCCCCACCACACGTACCGCCCATGGTGGCACATATCAGCTCCTGGCAGAAAACACTGCCCGCCTGCACGGTGGGCTGCATGCCTGGGCTGACTGTCCATTCGACGTGATGCAGATCGACGACGGCAGGCAACAAGCCCTCGGCGAGTGGGACGCTAACGACCATGTTCCCGACAGCATGGCCGCACCTGCGCACACTATCCACGCCCTGGGATTTCGTGTCAGGCGCGAATTGGCACCTTTCATCGTGGACGCATCCTTGCGCCTGCCCTCGTGATCCAATTAGGGGTGTGGCAACGTCTTCACTATACTTGGAGCAGCCCCGTCCATTTCATAAACCAAATGCGGTATGCGAAGGAGCCAGGCATGCAAAACGTGCAACATCTCGTCGAACAGATTCGCGCCAACGTCGGGCGCGTCATTCTGGGAAAAGACCCACAACTCGAGCTGGCCATTATCGCGCTGTTGTGCGAAGGGCATGTGCTCATCGAAGACGTTCCCGGCGTCGGCAAAACGATGCTGGCCAAAGCACTCGCCGCCAGCATTGGCTGTTCGTTCAAACGCATTCAATTCACGCCCGACCTGTTGCCCGGCGACGTCACGGGGGTTTCGGTCTTCAACCAGAAAACACAGGAGTTCGAGTTCCGCCCTGGCCCCATCATGGCCAACATCATTTTGACCGATGAAATCAACCGCGCCACGCCCAAAACCCAATCGGCGCTCCTGGAAGCCATGGAAGAACGCCAGATTACGGTAGATGGGCAAACCTACCCGCTTCCACGCCCCTTCATGGTCATGGCGACCCAAAATCCTATCGAATACGAAGGCACGTTTCCCCTGCCCGAAGCCCAACTCGACCGATTTCTGGTGCGCATCGAATTGGGCTACCCCTCGCCAAACGAAGAAGTCAACATGCTTACGTCGCAACAGCGAGCACACCCCATCGAATCGCTCCAAGCCGTCGTCTCTGTTGATGAGATCGTTGCCGCCCAACGTGCCGTGCGCGAGGTATACGTGGACGACCTGGTGAAAGAGTACATTGTGGCACTGGTGAATGCCACCCGCCAACACGAGGACGTGTATCTCGGCGCCAGCCCACGCGGTTCGCTGGCGTTGTATCACGCTGCGCAAGCCCTGGCAGCCGCACGGGGGCGCAATTTCGTCACTCCCGACGACGTAAAGGAACTGGCGCATGCCACACTCACCCATCGCATCATCGTCACGCCGTCGGCACGCATCAAAGACACAACGCCCGCCGACATCGTGGAAGCCGTCTTGCAGCAAGTGCCCGTCCCCGGGGGCGCGACAACCGCTCGTCTGCGTCGGTAGGAGGCTCACATGCGCCGCAGTCTTGTGCTGGCGTTGCTGGTGGTGGTGCTGGGATTTGCGGCTATGCAAACAGGCCGCCGCCTGCTCTTCAATCTCACATACCTGCTGGGCGGCACGTTGGTGCTCTCGTTCATTTGGGCATGGAGCAACGCCCATTTTCTGGCCTTGCAACGCATCAGCGCCACCACACGCAGCCAGGTCGGGCGTATGTTCGAAGAACGCTTCATCGTGCGCAACAGAGGCTGGCTTCCCAAACTCTGGCTCGAAGTGCGCGACGATTCGACGCTCCCCAACCACCACGTGGGGCGCGTCGTGCACTCGCTCATGCCACGCCAAGCACGGGGCTGGTCGGTCAAGACGCTATGTGTGCAACGTGGGCGCTTTCGCCTGGGGCCTATGGAACTCGTCACGGGCGACCCCTTTGGCCTGTTCACGTTCACCCGTGCCATTCCGCACACCTCAGCGCTCATCGTCTACCCCGCCACATTCGACCTGCCAACGTTCGAGCCGCCGCGCGGGCGCCTGGTGGGGGGCGAAGCCCTGTATCGGCGCACGCACCACATCACACCCAATGTAGCTGGCGTCCGCGACTACCAGCCGGGCGATAGTTTCAACCGCATTCACTGGCGCTCTACAGCCCGTACCGGGCGGTTGATCGTCAAAGAATTCGAAGAAGACCCCACGGCCGATGTCTGGCTCGTCGTTGACATGGACGCCACAACAGTGGCGGTTGCGCAAGAATACGCCCATTTTGTGAAATTTCACCCCAGCGTGTGGCAACCTGCCCTTCCAGAACCCATTTTGCCCAGTAGCGAAGAATACGTCGTCACCGCAGCGGCATCCATTGGCCGCTACTTCATCAACCAGAA
The DNA here is from genome assembly GCA_015487975.1 of Ardenticatena sp. Classification (GTDB taxonomy): domain Bacteria; phylum Chloroflexota; class Anaerolineae; order Ardenticatenales; family Ardenticatenaceae; genus Ardenticatena. The sequence continues at coordinate 22,380 of WFOS01000043.1, read as the reverse complement.
ACGCCCCGTTGGGCTGATTGCCCACGCCCAAGAACGATTCATCCTGCAACCCGACCGGGGGCCGCGCCAAATGCGCCGACTTCTCGAACATCTCGCGGTCATTCACGCCGAAGGGCGTACCCCGCTGCATCACCTGCTGGCGCTGGAAGATGCGTTTTTCACGCGCGGTACCACGCTCATCGTCTGCACGGCGTCGCCGTCCGACACGTGGGTACAGGCGTTGACACTCTTGCGCCGACGTGGGACTCGCCCGATGGCAGTGGTGGTGGACGCCCATTCGTTCGACCCGCACCGCCTGTCCCCAGACGACGTCATGACCGCATTGCAGGTCGCCGGTATTCCGGCATACCGCCTGCAACGGGGAGATGATTTTGCAACCGCGCTGGGGCATCGCGCCTCGGTCGGCGAACGTGCAAAGAAAGCGAAGTAGCGTATGGATACAATGCTGCCATTGAGCGAATATGTGAAACTGTTTGCCGGTTTGATGGCTGTGGTCAGCATTCCAGGCAATCTGCCCGTCTTTTTGGCCTTCACACGCGATTTGTCACCTGCCGAGCGCGACCGTGTGGCGCTGTTGGCGGCACTCACCGTGGCCATCGCTATGCTTGCCTTCAACTTTTTCGGCACGCTCATTCTGGATATGTTTGGCATTTCGATTGATTCATTCCGCATTGCGGGCGGTATTTTGCTGCTGATGACGGGGTTGGCGATGATGAATGCCGGCGGCGAACCGGTCGAACCAACCACCAACCCCGCCGATCGTGTTTCCGTCGGGATTGTGCCGCTTGGCATTCCCCTGCTTTCGGGGCCCGGTGCAATGAGCACGGTCATTGTGTACGCCAACACGTTGAACACCCCCACACACCGGCTGGCGGTGGCGTGCGTCATCATCCTGCTGGCGAGCCTCATCTTCATCACCTTTCGGCTGGCGCACCGCGCCGGCATGGTGCTCGGCCCCACCAGCATGCAAGTTTTCAACCGCGTGATGGGGCTGATTCTCTCCGCGATTGCGGTCGAGTTCATGATGAGCGGCATTGGGGCGTATTTCCCCGGCCTGCGCGGCTAATGCGCCGGCTCACGTCTTTTGCTGGACACGCAACGTGCGCAAACGGTTGAGCGCCGCAGCAAACTCATACGGGCGAAACGCTGCCAGCCAGCCCACATGCCGCCGGTCGAGCACGTCGAGCCCTTCACGCTCGATATCGGCACACACCGCCTCGATGACCTCGCGGAGTGTGCGCGTGCCATCCATGTAGCGCTTGCGGGCATAGAGCAACGCCGCGGCAATCGCTTCCGTCTGCGATGTGTCCACCACCTGCTCCACGGCGCTCAGGTCGATGTCATGCCGCCCAAATTGAATGTGGTGCATGCCGCGCACTTTTACTTTGGCGTCAGCGCGCCCTTTGGACGGGTCAATGCTTTTGGGCAGGGGAACGCGCGGGATGACATCGCCAAAACGGTCGCCCCCCTCGGCGACACGCCCCGTTGGGAAGCGTTCGACAATCTCGCGAGCAGCTTCGGTGGCGTCCCACGGGGTGTAGGCGTGCATGGCAATCACACAATCGGCCACATCGAAATAATCGCCGCTGCCCCCAACCACAATGACGGTGCTCACCCCCCGCTCCTCGTAGAGCTGGCGCACCTTGTCGATGAAGGGCGTAATCGGTTCGGCATCCTTGGCGATGAGGGCCTGCATGCGATGGTCGCGAATCATGAAGTTGGTTGCCGAGGTGTCTTCGTCAACCAGCAACAGTGACGTGCCCACTTCCAGCGCTTCCATGATATTGGCTGCTTGGCTGGTCGAACCGCTGGCGTTGTCAGTCTCGAAATTCTCGGTCGATTGCCCAAAGGGCAAATTGTCGATGAAGGGGCGAATGTTCACGCCTGTGACACGGCGGCCATCTTCGGCGCGAATTTTCACCGCATCGCTTACCGTCACCACAAACTCGCGTCCATCGCCGGGAATGTGGTTGTACACGCCCCGTTCCAGCGCGCGCAGAAGCGTACTTTTGCCATGATACCCGCCCCCCACAATCAGTGTGATACCGCGGCGAATGCCCATCCCCGTCAGCGTGCCGTGGTTGGGCAGGTCAACCTGCACACGCAGACTGTCAGGTGACTGGAAGGGGACCACACGCTGCCCCGTCAGCGGGCGTTCATCCACCCCCGAACGGCGCGGCAAAATCGCGCCATCGGCTACAAATGCCACCAGCCCCATCTGCGATAAATGCGCCCGCAGCCAGTCGGCATCCTCGTTGACATCGGCATAGCGCTTGACGTCGGCGGGGTCGTAGGTCTCGAAGAAAAGCGCCCCGCGCACCACCGTGGGGACATCATACAACAACAGGTCAATGGCCTCGCGCCCCAAAATGGTGCGCCCACGTGCGGGCAGCCCAACCGCAAAGCGGCATTCCACCCCCTCGGCCGTCACCTGCACTGCTGTGATGGGCAGCATCTCTTGCCCCGGCGCATCGATGGAAATCAGCCCGCTTTTGCCACTTCCGCGTCGCTGGTCTTGTCGGCGTGCCCATTCACCAAACCGACGTGCTAGCAAATTGGCCACCCCCACCGCGCGACTAGGCGTGGCATATGCCTCTTCTGGGAACTTTGCCACAGATTGCGGCACGATGACACGCAGGCGGCTGGGCGCGGCAAAAGGGTCGCCCTGCACATGGTCGATGAACAAGGTGAATGTCTCGAACCGGTAGGCACCGGCAATCTCCTTGTAGGCTTTGTAGCCCCGTCCATCGAGACGGCGCAACAGTCGTTCCAGGTCGCTCGCGTGCTTCATTGGTTGTTCCTCCTGTGGCACATTGTCGGGGGTACCATACAAGAAAGCCGCCGGTAGGCAACCCGACGGCTGAGACGTGGCGAGCAGCACCACATCAGGTGATGAGGATACGCACATCGAGCGGCGGAATCGTCCTATTGCCCCCACAGGTGCGCCAACAAGCGATCCTGCCCCGCGACCGGGACGAGCAGAGGTGCGGTTCGTTCCGTCCAATTGCAGGTGAACCACCCTTCGAGCAAAAGCGGACATAGAACCTGATGTACCGTTGCCGAGAGCCCCCCGCACAATTGAGTTGCAGCAACGGAATCTTTTTCTGGCCAAACTTGACAGAGCAGGGTTGGGGGATAGAATGCCGCAGGCATACGGAGAGGTGCCGGAGCGGCCGAACGGGCACGATTGGAAATCGTGTAGGGCGGGAAACTGCCCTCGAGGGTTCGAATCCCTCCCTCTCCGCTCGGGTCGAAGGCGCGCCAGACGGTGCGCCTTTTTTGCTGGCACCCCACTTGCCACCACATTTCGAACACGATACACTTGTTCCGCAGCACGCACCAACAGCCAAAAGGAGACCCCCCTATGCGAGTGGCAGCGATCATCCTCGCCGGTGGTGCAGGGACGCGCCTGACGGTTCTTTCGCACAAACGCGCCAAGCCTTCTGTGCCTTTTGCTGGAAAGTACCGCATCATCGATTTCACACTCTCCAATTGCGTCAACTCGGGCATCTTCGACGTTGCCGTGCTGACGCAGTATCGACCGCATTCACTCAATCGGCATTTGGGTATTGGCCGTCCCTGGGATTTGGACCGCTCGCGCGGCGGGTTGCGTGTTCTACAACCGTACCAAGGGCGCGGGCACCAGGAATGGTATCGCGGAACGGCGGACGCCGTGCTGCAAAACCTTGAATACCTGGATGAAGTGCGTGCCGATACGGTTCTCATTCTGTCAGGCGACCACATCTACAAGATGGATTACCGCCCCATGTTGACGTTCCACCAGGAAAAAGAAGCGGACCTGACGATAGCCGTGATGAACGTGCCTGAACATGAAACGCACCGCTTTGGCATTTTGACCACCAACCGGCAATCCCGCGTGACCGAGTTTCACGAAAAACCCCAAACGTCCGACTATGGGACGCTGGCGAACATGGGAATTTACATCTTCCGTGCGGATGTCCTGCGCACTGTGTTGCCAGCACTTGGTGCAACGCATCCCGACCTGGATTTTGGCAAGCATGTGATTCCCGCACTGCTGGACACACACAAAGTCTATGCGTTCCCCTTCGACGGCTACTGGGTCGACGTGGGGACAATCCAGTCCTACTGGGAAGCCAGCATGGATTTACTGCGTCCCGATTCGCCGTTGCAATTGTACGACCGCTCGTGGGTCATTCACACGCGCAGTTATGAGCGCCCCACAGCCAAACTGGGGCCACAAGCACAGGTACACCAGAGCATGATTTGCAACGGGGCAATTGTGCGCGGCCGTGTTGAGCGTTCGGTGCTTTCCCCAGGTGTGTACGTTTCGCCGGGCGCGGTTGTGCGTGAATCGGTCATCATGAACGACACGTGGATTGGGCCGGGCGCTGTGCTCGACCGCGTGATTGTGGACAAGGAAGTCGTCATTGGCGCTGGGGCACTGGTGGGGGTTGGCGACGATTGCGACACACCGAACCGCACCGAACCAGACAAGCTCAATACCGGCATCAGCGTCATTGGCAAGGCGGCACACATTCCGCCCAACACACGCATTGGACGCAACGTGCTTGTGCACCCGGATGTGGACGAAGACGCCTTCGTTCCCTTCGACGGTCTGGTACCATCGGGTGAAACCATCGAATAACGCAGGAGTTTCCTCATGGCAACACTCCCTTCGACCTTGGCGATGATTCTGGCGGGCGGCGCCAGCCCGGCGCTCAGCGTGCTGACAGCCTTGCGTTCCGAAGCAGCCCTTCCCTTCGGGGGCAAGTATCGCATTATCGACTTCCCACTCAGCAATTGCGTCAACTCCGACATCTACAATGTTGCAGTCCTGACACAGTACCAGCCCCGTTCACTCAACGAGCATATTGGCATTGGCCGCCCCTGGGACCTAGACCGTTCGACGACGGGCGGATTGCGCCTCTTGCAGCCCTACCAGGCTCGGCCGGGGGAAAATACGGCCTGGCAAGAAGGCACTGCCGATGCCATTCGTTTTCATCTGGATGTGGTGCGCGAACAAGAGACCGACGTGGTGCTCATTCTGGCCGGCGATCACATTTACAAGATGGATTACCGCCCCATGTTGCGCTACCACATCGAGCAACGCGCCGATGTCACCATTGCGGTGCGCTCCGTCAACCCGTATGACGTGCGCCGCTACGGCATGGTGACTGCCGACCCCGATGGGCGCATCACTTCCTTCGAAGAAAAGCCACGGCGCACACGCAGCACTCTGGCGAGCATGGGCATTTACGTGTTCAACCGTCAATTGCTCATCGAATGGCTGAGCGGCCCAGGAAAGACGCAACGCGATTTTGGCCGTGAGGTCATTCCCACCCTGCTGGAAGCCGGCAAACGGCTCTATGCTTTTACGTTTCTGGGCTACTGGGCTGATGTAGGCACGGTGCAAGCCTACTGGGAAGCCAACACCGCCCTGCTCGCCGAAACTCCCGCCCTCGACCTGTACGACCCCGAATGGGTCATTCATACCAAGAGCGAAGAACGCCCACCGGTCTTCTTCAGCCCCGAAGCACAGGTGGAAACCAGCCTGCTCAGCGACGGTGCTCAGGTTTTTGGGCGTGTCGTACGCTCGGTCTTGTCGCCGGGGGTGTATGTAGCGCCGGGGGCCGAAGTACGCGATTCCATCATCTTCACCGACACGGTCATCGAAAGCGGCGCTGTGGTAGACCGCGCCATCGTAGACAAGAATGTGGTGATTGGTGCTGGTGCGACGGTGGGGTTTGGCGAGGACAACACCCCGAACCACGAACACCCCACCGTTCTGAACACAGGCATTACGTTGGTAGGAAAAGGCGCCCAGGTTCCGCCCGATGTGGTCATTGGGCGCAATTGCGTGGTGCATCCGTATGCGCAACCACGCCACTTCAAGCAAAAAGAGTTTCCTCCGGGCACAACCATCGGTGCGTAAGAGATGGGCGCATCATCTGCAAGGATGCAGAAACGAGGAGTTTGTGATGCAGTCGCACACCCGCCTGACAGATAGCCGTCTCGCGAACATTGGGGCACATGCCATCTTCGATGGCTTTCTGACATACCGTCGCCGCTTCGAAGCCATTACCGCACGCGCACGCAAACGGTTCGAAAAGCGCGACTGGCATGGTGCACGTCAGGATGCCACCGAGCGCCTCGACCTCTACCGCGAAGTCGTCAACGGGTTGGTGTACGATATTCGCGAAACGCTGGCCGAACGCCTGCACAACAAGCTAGTGTGGGCGAGCATGAAAGCCGTCTATTCAGGCTTGATCGACGAGCGCGACGATTGGGAACTGGCCGAAACATTTTTCAACTCGATCACACGCCGCATCTTCGCGACCGTGGGGGTCGATCCGCAAATTGAGTTTGTACACACCGATTTTGCGGCTCCCCCAACACCCTCGCGGTATCCCATCTACCGCACCTATGGGCGCACCTGGTCGATTGCCGAACTTGTACTCGCCATCCTGAACGATTTTGCCTTCGATGTCCCCTACGAAGATGTCGAGCGCGATGCGCAACAGATTGCCACCCGCATTACCGACTACCTACGCACAAGTGGCGCCTTGCGTGTCATTGACCGCGCCGAAGTGATCGATGCGGTCTTCTACCGTGACCAGGCGGCCTACCTTGTCGGGCGGCTCTTCTGCGGCCCTTTTCTGGTGCCGCTGGTCATTGCGTTGCACAATCGGCGGCGGGGTGTGTTGGTGGATGCGGTTCTGCTGGACGAAAACGATGTAAGCATTCTGTTCAGTTTTGCCCGTTCATATTTTCACGTCCATGCACCGCGTCCGTACGACCTGGTACACTTCATCAAAAAGATGCTGCCGCGCAAGCGCATTGCCGAACTCTACATCTCGTTGGGCTTCAACAAGCACGGCAAAACCGAACTCTACCGCGATTTGCTCTATCACCTGGCAACCACCAGCGACCGTTTCGTCATTGCCCCTGGAACACCCGGCATGGTCATGACGGTTTTCACCATGCCCACCTACGACCTGGTCTTCAAAATCATCAAAGACCAGTTTGCCCCACCCAAAACCACCACCCGACGTGATGTCATGGAACGGTATCGGCTGGTCTTTCGCCACGACCGTGCGGGGCGACTGATCGACGCGCAAGAATTCGAGCATTTACGGTTCGACCGTGCGCACTTCGATGACCATCTAGTGGATGAGTTGTGCCGCGTGGCGGCTTCCACCGTGCAGGCTGATGAGGTGAGTGTGGTCGTGCGCCATTGTTATGTCGAGCGGCGACTGATTCCGCTGGACATGTACCTGCAAGCCGCAGACGAAGCGGCGGCCGAGGCGGCGGTCATCGAGTATGGGCAAGCCATCAAAGACTTGGCGGCGATGAACATTTTTCCGGGTGATATGTTATTGAAAAATTTTGGCGTCACGCGCCACGGACGTGTGGTCTTTTACGACTACGACGAACTCGGCCTTTTGACCGACCACAACTTCCGTCATTTGCCCAAACCACGCGACGAAGAAGAAGCCCTTTCGGCGCAGCCGTGGTTCCACGTGGCCCCAAACGATGTATTTCCCGAAGAATTTCCCCGTTTTTGGGAGTTGACGGGGCGCCTGCGTGAGGTCTTTCTGGCACACCATGGGGATTTGTTCACCGTCGAATTCTGGCGGCAGATGCAGGAGCGGCATCGGCGCGGCGACATCATCCACATTCTCCCGTATCGTGAAGCATGCCGATTGCCAACGGCGCTTTGAGTGGGCTCAGGGATGGTGAAAGCGTGAAGAGGCGTTTCGACGCTCCCACCCTATCCGCTGGGGCCACGTATAGACGCGCAAGCGCTGGCGCCGCACATAGCCAATGAGCGTGATGCGCCACGCCTGCCCCAATGCCACCGAGAGACTGGTGGCCGAGGTGCGCGAGATGACTACGGGCACATGCATTTTGGCCGCTTTGTTCAGCATTTCGGAACTGATGCGCCCCGTTGCCAGCAAAATTTTGCCTTCTGTGGTGATACCCCGTTTCAATGCCTGCCCCCACAACCGATCAATCGTGTTATGGCGGCCGACATCTTCGGCAACAAGCAAGAGCTGTTGGCCATCGCTCAAAGCCGAGGTATGCACACCACGCACCTGCTTGTAGAGTGTGGCTGCTTCTTGTAGCTGCTGCATCAAGGCACACACAGCGTTTGGCGTCAACAATGGGGAGACTTCGAGCGGAAGGGGCTCGGCGCGGCCGCTCAAATCGTCGAATGTAATCCCCCCACCACAGCCGGACGTGATAATGGCACGTGGCGGTGGTTCGATCGAGAGGTCATGCAACCAGACTTCCACACAATTGCGATTGGGACACACATTCAACAACCGCACATCGTCCAGCGAGGTAATGAAGCCTTCGGACCGGAGAAATCCCAGCGCAAGGTCATCCAAATTGTGCGGGGTACACATGAAGGTTGCCAGTTCGCGCCCGTTGAGGTGAATGCGCACCAGTCCCTCTTCGATGACTGCTCCGTTGGCCGCTTCTTCCCATACCCCATTTTGCCATACCCAAAATGTCCAGGGGGAAATACCATTCATGCATTGCCTCCTCTGTGTGGGTCGTGGCTTCATCTTGGCGAAAAGTCGGCAGGAAGGCAATTGCAGGCAACGAATGGGGATAAGGGTCAGGCTTCGTCGGAAACAGGCGGCTCTAGGGAGGGATCCTCGTTTGGTGTATCCGCCTCAAGCACGGGGGATTCTTCGGGCAAAGATGACGGCGGAACAAACGCCAAGTGCACATCCTCGAAAGTGTCGGGAGCAATCAACCGTTCATGGGCATAGGTCAGCCAGACTTTGAGCGTGCCCAGCAAGGGAACGGCCAAAATAGCGCCGAGTACGCCCCCCTGCGTTGCCCCCACCAGCACAGCCAGAAAGACAACCACCGGTGGCAGGTCGACTGTCTCGTGGTGAATGCGTGGCACAAGCAGATTGTTTTCGAGCTGCTGAATGAGCGTATACAACCCCAAAACGAGCAACATAACCTGCCAGCCAGGCAGGTCGAGATAGAGCGAGCCCTGAACAAGCGCCACGAAGGCTGCCGGAATGACGGCGAGAATAGGCCCGATGTTGGGCAAAATTTCAAGCAGGCCAGCGATGAGCGCCAACAAAGGAGCACCGGGAATGCCCAGAGCAACCAGCCCTGCAAACGTCATCACGCCAATGACGGTAGAGAGAATGAGTTGTCCACGAAAATACGCACGCCACACACGTGCCGTTTCGTCCAGAAGCATATCCAGGTCGTCGCGGGTGGTTTCGGGTACAATGCTAAGCAAGCGATGCCGCCAATGTGGCCCATCCACCAGCAGGTAAATCGACAGGATGAAGACAACGAACGTCGAAAGGACAAAGCCAGAAACGCGCCCCACGATCCCCGTCGCAACCCCCACAACACTGCCCGCGGAACGCAGCACTTGTTGCACGGCCTGAGCGATATCTTGAGCAGTGGGAGGGGTCAATGGCGCCGCGAGCGGGAAGAAGTTGGCCAAGCTTTCGATAAGCGGTTCCAAGTTGTATTGGAATGCAAAAACCTGGATGGTGGGCGGATTTTCGAGCCAAGCCTGCACGGACAGGTTGATCCGTTGAACGAATTCAGGCAACCCTTGAAACACTTCCTGCGTTTGGGAGACAAGGAAAGGAATGGCCAGCACTGGCCCGCTGAAAACCATCAGCAGAAGCAGGAGATATGCCGCCAACACGGCCAGCCAGCGTGGGATGAATGTGTGGCGATCCACCCAGTCAATCGGCATACTCAGCAGATAGGCGAGCAAGGCCGCCACCAGGATGACCGACCAATAGGGGCGAGCCAGCCAGACAAGCAGGACGACAACCGCCACTTCGCCGATGAGGACAAGTGGCCGATAGAGCGTTGGCCATGGTCGTCTGTGCCGGGCAGGATCTGAGTGGTGAGACATAGGCCTATACCGGCTTCGCGTCTGTGAGTGAAACGGCGAGGAACACGTGTTCCTCGCCGGATATTCAAACTGTGCGCTCGATTTCGCATCCCCAGGGTTCGTTTTGCGGGTCAGGCACTTCATCCCCCAGGAGCAGAGCATCTACCGCATTTTCAAGGTAGAGTGTGTTGGGTGCAGGTTTGTCTTCGGAACGATCGTCGATCGCGCCCCAGTAGCGCACAACACCTTCGCCATCCAGCACAATCGCGGTGGGCGTGATGGTCACGCCGAACGTCTCCGCAACCTTGCCATCGCGGTCCAGCAAAAGCGGGAAGGTGAGTGGGCGCTTACGCAAAACCAGGTTCAGGCGCTCTTCGGTATCGAACGCGTGCGAATCAATGCCCAAGGTCACGACGCCGCGTGCCCAGTAGGTATCGGCGAAGCCGTTGAGGTAGGGCACGTAACGGCGCGACACGTCGCAGGTTGCCGCCCAAAAGATGAGGACGACGATTTTGCCTTTGTAATCGCTGAGGCGATAGACTTTGCCCTGCAAATCTTGCAGTTCGAAATCGGGTGCTGGTTGGTTGACGCCAACAGCCATGAGACCCCTCCTTGTGTTGACGATATTCTATGTCGGCGTTGCGGGTGCCATTGTGCCGTGTCTCTTGTCGAGCGTCAAATGCGCGGGGAAGGTCGTTTCATTTCAGCGGTGAACAGGGGCCTGAACTGGCCGCACCCGACACCCCCACAATAAAACGGACCTGCTCTTCCAGTCAGAAGAGAGCAGGTCCTGATTCTCGCTGCGTGTAGAACATTGGCAAAGCAGTAAGGGAGACAACTCCCGTTTCCACCTCCCCCCACCTACACCTGCAACTCAGGCGGCCACTCACGTGGTGTATCATCAACCGAACGTAAAATGAACATGGCCACCACCACGAAGAAGAACATGGTAAACACCGCGGCGGGGCGCCCCCATCCCAAACGATCGACGATCACCCCCCACGTAAACGGCCCCACGATGGCAGCAAAACGCCCCACCATGCTATACAGGCCATAAAATTCCCCCACAAACTTCGGTGGTGAAAGGACCAACATCCAGGGGCGGTCTGCTGCCCAAGTGCCACCAAGTGCAATTCCTGCCATGATCCCCACCAACCAGAACAATGGTTTCGGGAGATCGAAAACAGGGACAGCGGCCGCCAGCAAAATGGTCACACTCCACAGACTCAACACCATAAACAGGCTTCGTTTGGGACCGATACGGTCAACGACGACACCCCACACAAACCCACCAATCACCGAAGCAGCAATCGCCGTCAACAAGAGAAGTTGTGCCTCGAATGCAGTAAAGTCTACTTCGTTGGTGACGTACACCCCCATGAAGATGATGATCGTGTTGACGGGGTCTGTGTAGAAGATTCGGCCAATGAGAAAGCGTGCCAGCCCAGGGAATTGGCGCGCGTTGGCAATCGTATGGCGAACCTGGAACAAAGCACCGCGGATCACAGCCACCGAAATACCTGCCGTCTCACGCGCACGCTCTTTCACAAACAAAAAACAAGGAAGAGAAAACAAGAGAAAGAGAAGCGCCGTCAACCGGAACATGGTCACCAGGTCCGCATGCGTTTCTTCTTTCACAATCATCAGCCCCAATCCAACGATGATGAACGAGCCCATGTACCCCAGGCCAATTCCCAGGCCACCAACACGCCCACGGGTTTCAGGCGTACTGACTTCAGGCAAAAGCGCATCGTAGAAAATCAAACCCGCTTGAAACGCATAATTCGCCACAACAAAAAGAATCAATGATCCATACAACCCCACCGTGCCCAGCAACGCCGTGAAGAATACACAAATGAGCGTCGAAGCAATCAAGAAAGGCATGCGTCGGCTCGCCTGATCGGAGATGGCCCCCAAAATAGGAGCGGTCAGGAACATCAGAGCCATCGAAAACGCATTGGCATTGGCATACAATTCATCAGACCCACCCATGACGTTGACGACCCAAAGCGAAAAATAGAGCGAAACAATGCTCATCGAAAACATGGTGTTGGCAAGGTCGTACAACGCCCACGAAAGCACTGGCAATGAAAAAATAGATGATGATCGTGAAGATTCCTGACGGTGCATCGAAGCCACTCCACACGCCGTTGATTGATGATTACGAAGCTGGCCGATACTCTGCATCGACCGCAGCAGCCACGTGACGCCCCTCTTCGACATCGACAAACACAAGAACGAGCAATCCACCCACAAAGAACACAATCAACGAGAGAATACTGAGACGGCTGCTCCCCGCCACGCTCGCAATGAGCCCAAACATGAAGGGGCCTAACACGCCTGCAAACTTGGCAAATACGCTGAAAAACCCAAAAAACTCCGAAACAAGTGAGCGCGGCACCATCATACTGAAGAGCGAGCGTGAAAGCGCCTGTGTCCCCCCCTGTACGGTCGCAACAGCAAGCGCCAGCACCCAAAAATGCCACGCCGTCTGCATGAAAAAGCCACCGATCGAAATGAGGGTATAGACGATCAATCCCAACCCAATCGCGCGTTTTGTCCCCAACCGCGATGCCAACCAGCCAAACGCAAAGGTGAAAGGAATGCCTGCAAACTGCGTCAAGACCAGGGCGCCGATGAGATCACGTTGCCTAATGCCAATCTCGGTGCCATAAATAGTTGCCATCTTGATGATTGTGCCGATTCCATCGCCATACAGCCAAAATGCCACCAAAAAGATGAGCACTTGCCGATATTTGCGAATTTCGCGGGCGGTATCGAGTAGGCGTGCCCAGCCTCGTTTGATAGGATTGTCACGCAAAGACTCCCCTTCGGCCAGGCGGCGTGTCGGTTCGGGAACGTAGCGAAACAATGGAACCGAGAACAGCGCCCACCACACGCCCACACTGACAAACGCAAGGCGGCTCGCAGTCGTGGTGTCGGGAATGCCAAACAGAGACGGATTCAAAATCCAGAGGACGTTGAGCAAGAGCAGTAAACCACCGCCAAGATACCCTATCGCGTAGCCTGCTGCTGAAACGCGGTCTATGAGGTCTTCGTCAGCGATACCAGGTAAAAGGGCATCATAGAAGATGTTGGCGCCCGCAAACGCCACATTGGCAACGATGAAGAGAACCGATGCCAACAGCCAGTCTCCCTGCCCCACGAGCGCCAACGAAGCTGCAAAAATGGTCCCCACCGCCACAAAAATTCCCAAAAAACGCTTCCTGGCCCCCATGTAGTCCGCAACAGCGCCCAGAATAGGTGAAATAAACGCGATCAGTGCGAGAGCGATCGCTGTGGTGTACCCCCAGTAGGCGCTGGCAAGATAGGGCGGAAGATCAGCAGCTGCGACGGTACTGTAATAAATCGGAAGCACGGCCGCCATCACCGTGGTAGCAAAGGCTGAATTGGCCCAGTCGTAGAGCACCCACGCGATCTGCTCACGCGTCACCAGCCCCAGACGAGCCAACCATCCTCGAAAACGCCCTTGTTGCGCCAGCACCGTTGCCATGTTTTCAACTCCATCTTGGTTTGTTCAGCGTTGCGCCCTACATCCAGTGGCATCGCACGCAGAGGGGCAGGGTGTCCCCCTCAGACAGCGGCTTAGAGACGATACTCGAAGAACACAGCAATATCCTGGTTGCTGTAATAGCGGTCTTGAAAGCCTGCAAACTCAGCCCCAATGGCAAAGAAAAACTGAAAGGCGCCCCCATTTTTGGTGGGCGTTTCGAAGATGAAGCGGCGAAAGCCCCGTTCACGCCCCCATTCGGCAGCCGCTTCCACCAACTGCCGCCCAATCCCACGCCGGCGCAAGGGGGCATGGACCACAAGGTCATGCACCCATACACACCCACGATCGACAAGGGCACGCATATCCACAAACCCAACCACATCATCATCCAGCCGAGCCACGAGCACGTCGGAAATATCATGCTGCCAGAGCGCACGCAATTCTTCGTCGGGGCGAGGGTACGGGTGGCGTACTTCGCGGGTCAAACGGACAGCGTGAAACCGCACACCCAATGTTGCCAACCCCTGACGGGGTTCAAGCACCATTTGCCACACTTCGTTGGTGGTGTAGGAGCGGTCAAGTGCTAGGCTCGCGTCGATATCATCCAGCTCGGCCGGATGGATCAATAACGTTGACACATTGCCATACGTCTGTTCATCTGCCATTGGCAGGCGCTCCATGCTCGAAATTGTATTTTCTAGGCTCGCCTGCCTGAGTGTATCGGATGCTTTTCTGCCTGTCAATCACATCATGCCATTTTACTTGATGCGGCTGGCGTGTGCTTTCAAGAAGGCTTTGGCTTCGTCGTAACGGGCGAACTGGCGTTCAGCATTCCGAAATTCGGGGGTATGCGCCAGGCGACGGCCGTTGACAATGCGAACACCGAAATGCTTGTGCAACAATTCATGATACATGACAAACGCCAATACATAGTCGGGTACGTCAGGGTGGTCGAGGGTAATACTCACCATGACAGTATCACGCCGTGCATCGTAGTGCGCCATCTTGTTGTGCGTCATTTGGGTGTTCCACGTCAACCGCGGGCGCGGCATTTGCCCCCCAAAGTATGTTGCATTCACCTGCTCGAACACATCATCGAGGTCGTGGAAACTTCCTTTGGGCTGGTGGACAAGCGGCAATTCCAGCGTTTCGACCATGGCAGCCATTTCTTGAAAGTCATCACCAATGACGTAGGCGCGAACGATTTTACGCTCGTGTGTGCCTGTTTCGATTGTCAGAGCCATGCGTGCCAACGCCACGAGCACCTCGTCGGGAGCGCCAAGAAACCCCTCGTGTATCGCCACGTGGACGCCTGTGGGAGTAGGTTTGATGCGGTACACGTGGGACATGGGCAACATACGCACCAGCGCGAACGCTTCGCGACCATTGCGGCGAACGCTGTCGGCGGCATGGGCAAAACGCCGCAAGGTCGCCACATGTTCAGCCAATGTATCGGGATCGCTGAGGAAGCGCAGCCACTGGTAAAACGCGCGGTTTTCGGGCGAAAGCGCCAGGAGATCGGCTTGGGCATCGTCCAGGATGGCGCGGATGGTATCGGCATGGTGCGCCATTGTGCGGGCGAGGCGCGTTGCAGGTGGGGGGCTTTCTTGCAAGGCACGTTCCCACAATGTGCGATGCAGGCTCGTTTGCAAACGCCGCGTATGTTTCAGGCGCACGGTTTGGCGCGATGGTGATGACGCGCCGTCGGGCGTAGGTAGAGTGGAAAGGTCGAGCGATTGCAGAAATTCGAACGCACGGCGCGACGGCGCAGGTAAATCGGCGGGGGTGCGCCCATACTGGCGGCATAGCGCTTCGACTTGCTGCAAGGTGGCACGTACCTGCTCGCGGAACTGTTCCTGCTGAGAAACGGGAATCCCTTCTGCCAGGCGGGCACGCACGAAGTTGGTAAACGCCACAAGACCTTTGACTCGTATCGGGGCAGCACGCCTGCGTCGGCGCCTAGGCTTGCTCATACGTCAACCTCATCATCCAATTCGTTCGGTACGGGGCGCGTGCAAGGCACGAAGGAGAAGGCATACAGTGCCAATCCACGCTGAGCAGGGACAAGCCGTACTTCGTACACGCCATAGTCAGGGTTGTTGACCAGGTTGTACATGCGTGGTTCGCGCACAAGGACGTAAGACCCGTAATCGGCATCCACGATCACATCTTCGCCCGCATCGGCAAAATGGAGCGGTTCGCCATTTTGGAGGATGAAGAGGCGAATTGGCTCACCGGTACGCGACGCCATAACCGCATTCAGCTCAGCCGCGCGATACAGGAAACGGACATGGCCTTCTTCGCCCACGAATTCGGTGTATTCCACAGTGGGACGCCACGCCCCCTGAAAGTAGAGCACGCCTTCTTCGTTGCCAAGCGGGTCGGTGAAGTGGTGGACGACATCACGCTCCCAGTCCTCGGCATGCCCCAACCGCCCATGCGCCCACCCAGCGTAGAGTTCAGGCGTGGTGGGGTAGCAGACGGCACCTTCGCGGTCGCCTGGGCGCAAGGGGGGAAGCACGTCGGGCAGTTCGAGGTTGGAATGTTTTTCGCGCAGCAATGCCTGAATGGCGCGTTCCGTCGCAGCATACCCACCTTCGCCAACATGGGTGTATCGAATGCGCCCCGCCTGGTCTATCAGAAAGAGCGTCGGCCATGCCTTGACGGTGTAGGCGTACCAGAGCGTGCGGTCGGCATCGAGGATGATGGGATAGGGAATATCCAGGTCGTCGGCAGCACGACGCACCACGTCGGGATCACGGCCAAACGCAAATTCGGGGGTATGCACGCCTACGATGGTGAGCCCATGCGGGTGGTAGCGTTCGTGCCAGGCGATACGGTAGGGCAATGTGCGCACGCAATTCACGCACGAGAAATCCCAAAAATCGAGAAGCAATGGCCCATGCGCGAACACATCACGTAGCGAACGCGGCGTTTCATCCAGCCAGAGGCCCCCTGTCAGCTCAGGGGCACGCAGCAGTGCACGGTCAGGGTGGAGAACGTCCGTCATCATCAGGGCAATCCTATCCAGAGATGGTGTGCATAGGGGCGGAAGCCCAGGCGCATGGCGAGGCGGTCGGCGCCAGGGGTGTGCGCGAGGGTGCGCAGTTGCACCAGTCGCACTTGTTCGAAAAGCGCACTGGCGGCAGCAGAAACGACAGCGGTGCCATAGCCGCGCCGACGCTTGGTTGGCAAAACACTCACCCCGATTTCGGCCACATCGTTGGTCAGGATGCGTGCCCCCGCCACAGCGACGAGTTTGCCTTCGTGGTACGCGCCCCACAGGCGTGTATGTGCCACTTCGCGCCCACCAATTTGCCAGTACGGGTAGGTATCGGGGTCACGGAGTGTCAAAATGCGGTCGAATCGCGCCAGCGCTTCGGCATCGCGACGACGGAGCGCCCGCACAAAGCGGTGGGGTTCGGGTATGAACATCTCGCGCGTGGCATACCAGAGAGTCAGAGGCCCCTGCACCGCCAGGTCGCTGGGGCGGCAGTTGAGGTGCATCGCCCACCATGATGGTTCGAGCACCTGATCGAACGTGGGAGGTTGAATGCGAGCCAGCAGAGCGAATGGCATCAGCACGACGCCACCATCGGGCGTAACAAAGACATCGAGTGTCTCCTGGTCAGCGCCCATGCGCAGCATCAGGCGACCAGCCCGCAGGTCGCCCGGCTCACATCCGATGGTCGCCGCCCACATAGCATCGAGGTCTTCAATTGGGAGTGCAGGTGTTGTCCGATACATGCCTGGTGTCCAGATTCACATCATCATTCATTCGGTTCATCACGGAACAGGTGCAATCATAGCACACATGCCCTGCAACGCCCGAACAGCGAAATCGCTCAGGTGTCGGGAGCGTCGAGCACATGTTCCCATCCTGAACGCAAATGCACATCTCGCTGGGGGAACGGAATTTCCACGCCATGTTCACCAAGAATCTCGAAGATTCGGTAGCGTAAATCGCTTTTCAGGGCGGGAATGCGTCGAGGCTGGTTGGTCCAGACGCGCAGTTCGAAATCGAGGCTGCTGTCACCAAACCCCACAAATGCCACCTGCGGCGCGGGGGTTTCCAGCACTAGTGGATGCTCGGCAGCTTGCAAGAGCAGCCGCTCGACCTCGCGCGGGTTGGCATCGTATGCCACACCCACGCCAACACTGACACGCACGGCTTCTTCCCCTTGCCCGTAATTGGCCAGCGGCGAATTGAGCAAGTCGGCGTTGGGAATGCGCACGAGCACGTTGCCGCGTGTGCGCACGAGGGTACTGCGAATGCCAATGCGCTCGACAGTGACATTCTCGCCATTGTGAACAATCACATCCCCAGGCGCGATGGCGCGTTCGAACATGAGAATGAAGCCACTCGACAGGTTGTTGAAAATGGCCTGCAAGCCAAACCCAAGTCCAACCGAGAGCCCCCCAGCAATCACCGTCAATGTCGTCAGGGGGAACCCCAGCGCATTGATGACAGAAAGCATACCAACGATGAGCACTATGTAGAAGAGCGTGGCGCTGACAGCATGACTCACCGCAGGGTCGAAACCGCTTTTGGGCAGGAACGCCGTTTCCATGTAGGTGCGGATCGCACGCGCAATCATCACAACAGCCACCACGGCAACCATCGCTGTGAGCAGGATCCGCACTGTGAGCACCTGGTTGTTGCTGAGCGGAATGGCGTAGTTGAGGAAATCATCCAGCACACCAATGGCTTGCATGACCACCAACAAGGCGAAAAGCGGGCGTACCACGCGCCGCTGCCAAAAGCGAGCAGTTGACGTATCGAGCCAGGCACGCAAAAGTGCCACCGTCAATACGTAGAACAACCAAAGGCGCACAAGTGCTTGCAGCCATGCCCGCAGGCGTTCCAGACTGACCTCAGGTGCACCACGCCAGAGCACAAGCGTGCTCTCCGACAGGCGGCCTTCGGCAAGTGTGAGTACGGCCAATGCAGCCAGTGGCCACACCAATGCCTGCAAGATGGCACCAAGGTTCCTGCTCCCTGGGAACGTTGCAGCATCGAGCATCCTGGCAAAAAACCAGCGAAGGACAATGCCAAGTAACACGGTTGCGCCACCCCCAAGCCCAAGAGCAAGAAGCGCATCGAAAAGTAGCATGCTTCACATCCTTTCCTGCACTGCGTTTGCCGACACCATCTCCCACGCAAACGTATCGAGGGCACGCGATAGAGTGTGACACAGGTCAAAAGAGCATGCAAGCAGGCGCCTACCCATCACCCCGAATGCCCCTGCGGTCTCTCGCCCACAGGGGCATTCGGGGTGGAGAGTCTCATTCCGAAAGAGAAACGTCCATATCCGCAGGTACAATCTGCACCCACAACGGCCCTGGCTTGAAGGGCACAATCGAACCATCGGACGCAATCGGGCGAATGAGCACGTTTTCACCTTCGCGCCGCCACGTCACCTCGTAAGCGCGGCCATCCCGCACGACAATGCCACGCCCTTCGCCCCATATTTTGAAATGCAGCGATTTGTTGCCCAACGAATCTTCCACGATGGGCGTTACGGTCATATCAGCAAAGACGATGAAAATGGTGGCGGCAGACAACTGCGTACCCGTTGTGCGATCGGTGTGAGGGGTGTCGCCTTGGTCGCGCAGATAACGTCCTGTCTGGGCATCGTAGCGATACGTGACGACACTGGATGTGCCGGGCGAATATGGAATGACGACAGTTTGTGCTGGCGTTCCACCTTCGGGTGGTGTCTCATCGAAGCGCCAGCCACGCAACGTGCGCGAGGGGCGTTGTTCGCCCAAACGTTCGGCGAATTGCCAGAGACGAGCCGCTGATGTGTAGGTGCGCAACCAGGAAACAGGTGCTTGCTCGGCTGGAATGCGATAGAAGGCATCGTGCCCCAGCCATTCATCGATGTTGGCACGGTTCCACGGTGAAGAGAGAATCATGTCCGTGACGGGTTGGCTTGCCCCCACATGCACCAGAATGGCGTCGAGCATCGGCCAGAGTTGCAGGTCGATCAGGCGAGCACTGCGCACTGGGCCAATGACATCGGGCGACTGGCAGAGGAACGTGGCCGTAAAACGGGTAATCCCTCCTTCCGCCAGCGCTTCCCACACCACATCGGCAAACGCCAGCCCCGATTGCGGACGGCCTTGGGGCGAATTGTCGATGCGCACATTGAGCGGACGCCGCTGCAACACTGCGGGGTCGTCCACGGGCAAGCCAGTCAAGGGGCAAACGCCCTCGGGTGAGGCAGGCAGGCTTTGGACAAAAGTATCGGGCACGGGTGCCGGTGGGGGCGGGACATCGAATTGGGTATGAATGTACTCGTACATCCCGGGCGGATAGGTACGCCCTGTTTCTGGCACTGTTTGCGCAGGTGTCGTCGGGCGCGGCAAGGGATTGGCGATATAATCAGGTGTGGGTGTTGGCGCTGGCGTGGATGTGGGAGTGGGCCTGGGTGTGGCAGTCGCTGTTGCGGTGGCTTCGAGGGCGGGCGTGCTGGTCGGTGCCAGGGTCACCCCATCTTCCTGCGTTGCTGGCGTCCCGCCACATGCCCCAAGCGCCAACATCACCAGAAGAAGAATCCCCAAACGTTGCAGACTTCGCATCATGTTCCCCCTTTTGGCTGTGTGGGGGACGTTCCATGCGCAGGTACGCCCCCCACACCTGGCTATGCTTTCATCAACACGTAGTTCATAGTCTTGTAGAGCAGTTTCGCCATCGTGAAATCGGCCATGTGCTGGCCATAGCGCGGCGACAACTCGACACAGTCCACACCCACCACGTCAGCGGTTTCGGCCACGGTGCGCACAATTGCCAGCACCTGATACCAGGTTAGACCACCTGGTTCAGGGGTTCCTGTGGCGGGCACAATGCTGGGGTCGAACCCATCCACGTCAATCGTCAGGTGAACGCGCGTACCGCGCACACGTTCAGCCAGCTCGTCCAACGTTTGTCGAAGTGGGCGCATGTGGACATCCTCAGCAAACCAGACGTGCACACGCGCCTCACGACGAATCACATCCATCTCTTCGGTGCATACCGAGCGAATACCGAGTTGCAGGACATCCCCGTAGCCGGCTTCCAGCACACGCCGCGCCACACACGCATGGCTGTACCGACTGCCTTCAAATGAATCACGCAAGTCGGCGTGGGCATCCAGTTGCACCATGGTGAGTGGTTCTCCATAGACCTGCGCCAACCCTTGCATCACGCCCGCGGTAATGGTGTGTTCACCTCCCAGCGCCACCAACAAACGGCCAGGGCGGGCATACATGGCGACGGCTTCGGCAATATCCGCCACCATGGCTTCGGGCGAAGCGAAGTTGGGCACGAGCGCAGGCAGCGTATGGATGCCGTAGCGCAAGGCCGGCTCGTCGTCGAATTCGCGGTCGTAGAGTTCCACCTGCGCCGAGGCTTCGATAATCGCCGCAGGACCACGGCGTGTCCCGGCTTCATAACTGACCGTCGCCTCATACGGAATGGGCAAAATCAGCGCGCGTGCTGTTTCCAGCCGCGTGTACGCTTCGGGCAGGCCAAGAAAGTTAGGGTGAAGAAAGTCGGGCATAGGCCACCTCACGATGCCGATTCAGCCGCCAGGCGGTCGAGATAATCGCGGCGCAACTGTTCCAGCAATACGTCGCGGCGATCGTAGAGCCGCTTGAGCGGGCGCGGTTCTCGTTTCGCCAGCGCATAGGCCGCCAAAATGGGCGCGGCAATCGTCGAGTCGGTGTAGCAGACCACCGTATCGGGCAGCTGTTCGGGATCTACCTTGCCCCACGTCACCGCCTCGTTGGGAGTCGCCCCCGACAACCCTCCTGTATCTGGGCGGGCGTCGGTGATCTGGATGAAGTAATCATGCCCACGCTCATCGAGCCCCAGCACTTCCTGAATTTGCGGCTCGGTTTGCAACGCGAAGTTCTTGGGGCTTCCACCACCAAGAATGAGCACGGCACTCTTGCCCCCCGATTTTTTGGCGTCATACACAATCGCGGCCGTCTCGTTCACGTCCAGTTCAGGGTCGAAGCCAACCTCGTACCCTTGCAGGCGCAAGGCCGATAGGTTCATGCCCACGCCCGAGTCGCCGGGGCTGGATGTGTACACTGGTACACCCGCCTCATACGCTGCTCCCAACAACGAGCGGTACTTCACTCCCAACACGCGCTCGCGCTCGCGCACGTAACGCCCCAAGCGGTAGTGCAGTTCTGCTGTCCCCATGCGCGTCTGGAATTCGGGTTGTTTCATCACTTCACGGAAGAAGGCATCCGTCTCGAAAAGAACGTCGGCTTCGAACAGAATATCGTAAATACGAATGACGCCCTGTTCACGCAAGGCCACATCGTCCACGTATGGCGTGGACTGGTAGAGCGAGAAGCCCAGCGAGCGGTGCACGTCATGGTAGAGGTTTGCGCCCGTGGAGATAATCCAATCCACGAAGCCCGCTTCGATGAGTGGTACGAAGACGGCATAGCCCATGCCTGTCGGTGTGAGCGCCCCCGTCAGCGTGAGCACGACGGTGACATCGGGTTCGAGCATTTTTTGCGTGAAAATCTGGCACGCTTCACGCAAGCGTGCCGCATTGTAGGCAAAGAAAAAGTCATCCACTAACGTGGTGACAGGGATATTACCTTCTAGCGGAGAGGGATCGAGTTTACGTCCGTACATGAAACCTCCTTCGAATCGATACCAAGGGTCGGCAAATGCCACATTGTATGCCGATTACCACAGTAAACAAGAGACAAGCCACTGGTGATGCCCCAAAACGTGGTGGGGGGTGGGAAGGAAGAGACGAGACGGAGAGTGGAGCCGCTGGTCTGGAAACAGACGGGTGAATGGACGCAACCATGCTCTCAGCGCGTCCTGGTTTCGGGTGCCACACCGTCACGTCGTTGCTGATGGACTTGGGTGGGGAGAACGGGATTGGAGCGCTGGGCTTATGCCGTGCTGGTGTTGGCCGCTTATCGCGTGTGAGGGCTCACGAGGGGGCCTTCGGCCGCCGACACGCTGGGGGTAGGG